>CAZMFD010000024.1:17746-35497 GCA_964565445.1 uncultured Geobacteraceae bacterium | reverse complement strand
TACTGCCGGGTCAAACTGCGATAGCGGATCCGGTGGGGCTGATCGGCTTCTTTGCCGAGGCGGCGTTTGCGGTCGGCTTCGTAGTCCGAGTAGTTCCCCTCAAACCACACGACTTGTGAATCCCCTTCAAACGCGAGAATATGGGTGGCGATGCGGTCTAAAAACCAGCGGTCGTGAGTAATAATGACCGCGCAGCCGGCAAAGTTTTCCAACCCTTCTTCCAGCGCCCGCAGGGTGTTGACATCGAGGTCGTTGGTTGGTTCGTCGAGGAGCAGAACATTGGCTTCTTCGCGCAGCATCTTGGCCAGATGAACGCGGTTGCGTTCGCCACCGGAGAGCACCCCGACTTTTTTCTGCTGGTCGGAACCGGAGAAGTTGAAACGCGCTACATAAGCGCGGGAATTGATAGAAACTCCGCCCATCTGGACAACGTCCTGACCATCGCAGATCTCTTCCCAGATGGTTTTGTCAGCATTCAGTTCCCGGCTTTGATCGACATAACCCAATCGCACCGATTCGCCCACCTTGAATTTGCCGCTGTCGGGTTGTTCTTCGCCGATAATCATTTTGAACAGGGTTGACTTGCCGGCGCCGTTGGGGCCGATAACGCCAACAAGTCCGCCGGGGGGAAGGCGAAAACTCAAGTTATCGATCAGCAAGTGGTCACCAAACCCTTTGCTGATCTGCTCCGCTTCAACCACCATATCTCCCAGCCGTGGTCCAGGCGGGATGTAGAGTTCGAGCTGTTTTTCCTTCTCCTGGGCGGTGTTGCCGAGAAGTTTTTCGTAGGAAGTGATACGCGCCTTGGATTTGGCCTGACGTCCTTTAGGGGACATACGTATCCATTCCAGTTCGCGTTGCAGAGTCTGTTGACGCTTGCTTTCTGATTTTTCCTCACGGCGCAGGCGCTCCTGCTTCTGCTCCAGCCAACTCGAGTAGTTCCCTTTCCAGGGAATGCCGTGGCCGCGGTCAAGCTCGAGGATCCAGCCGGCGACATTGTCGAGAAAATAGCGGTCGTGGGTAACCGCGATAACAGTGCCCTGGTAGCGCTGGAGATGTTGTTCCAGCCAATTGACGGTTTCGGCGTCGAGGTGATTGGTCGGCTCATCCAGGAGGAGGATGTCGGGTTTTTGCAACAGCAGACGACACAAGGCGACGCGGCGTTTTTCACCGCCGGAGAGCACCTTGATTGAGGTTTCCGGAGGCGGACAGCGCAGGGCTTCTTCGGCCAGCTCCAGACGCGAGTCCAGTTCCCAGGCATCGGCGGCATCGAGTTGATCCTGGACCTTGGCCTGGCGCTCGAGCAGTTTGTCCATGTCGCAGTCGGGATCAGCAAAAGCGTTGTTGATGGCTTCAAACTCCGCCAGCAGATCAACAATCTCCTGCACCCCTTCCTGGACGACCTCACGCACGGTTTTGCTCTCGTCCAGTCGTGGTTCCTGTTCCAGATAGCCGACGGAGTAGCCGGGGGAGAGGGCCACTTCGCCGTTAAACTCTTTGTCGACACCGGCCATAATGCGTAGCAGGGTCGATTTGCCCGAACCGTTTAATCCCAGTACTCCGATTTTGGCACCGTAGTAGTAGGAAAGGGAAATGTCCTTAATGATCGGTTGCTTGTTATAGTTTTTACTGACGCGCATCATCGAGTAGATGATTTTTTTGGTGTCTTCACTCATATCCTGTTCCTTTTTGACTTTTTCGAAAGTTGAAATTAGTTGTAACTGCTCAGTCCCTCAAGCAGGAGTGGCTTTAGCCGCGAATGATTATATCTCTTATGCCACCATTTCAGCATAATTTTGGCATAAAGACCAAAAAAAGCTTTCAGGCCACCAAGACTCCAAGACCAGCAAGAAAAGCAGTGTTAAGCCTTTTGCTATGATAACCAAAAACCTGTTTTCAACTTTTTTGGTGGTCTTGGAGTCTTGGTGGCTGATAAGTAGTGCCTTAACGACCCCTACACAAACACAAAAAACTTCAGAATGGAATAATTACGGATATATTTTTCAGGCATCAGGCTGTTGCTGCTCGAGTTGGGAGAGGGCGGTCAGAAAGGAGTCGGTCAGTTGAGGATGAAGTGCCTTGCCGGCACTTCCGCTCATGATCGTTTTGATCTGATCGAAAGACAAGGGTTCTTTATAGGTTCGCCGGGTTCGCAAGGCATCGTAAATATCGGAAATGGATGTCATGTAACTGCAGGGATTCAGTTTGCGAAAACTCACAGGGTAGCCGCTCCCATCATAACCGATGTGGTGTTCGTAGGCCGTTACTACCGCCAGTCGTGGAATGCCGGGACAATTCAACAGGTACTGTGCACCGAGACGCGGGTGGTCGCGCATCAGTTCCCACTCCCTGTCATCCAGTTTCCCAGGTTTATGCAGTACCTCGGAAGGGATAAACATTTTGCCGGCATCATGCAGCATGGCAGCAATGCCGATATCGTTGAGCATTTGTCCATCAATACCCAGGAGTCGGGCCTGGGCGAGATTGAGCAGGCAAATATTGGTAGAGTGGGTATAAAGATATTCATCCATCGAACGGATCGGAGCCAGTGCCAGCATGGCATCCTGCTGATCGTGAAAAACCGAAATAAACTGCCGAACAATTTCTTCAAGTCCGCTGGCGTGGATCGTTTTGCCGTGACCGATGTTACGGTAAATATCCATGAATTTGTCGAGGTTCTCATCCACAACGTCCTGAAAACAGGAGGCTGCGTCGGAAGTTGTTTCTGGCGTCTGCGGGCGGACACTGACCTTGCCGTAAATAATGGTGTCACTGGCCGGAAACGGCTTTGCCTCGGTATGAAGAGGATGTCGACTGAGTTTTTCGGCCAGTTGTAGCAGGTCTTCCAGGCTGATTGTTACATCAAATTTAATGAAGCTCAGGTCATGGTTCTGCATGGCACGGATCAGGCTTTCGACGGACAGGTTTTCGGTGAGCCTGACATCCTGAAAGACCAGTCTGTTGTTGATGAGCTTCAGCGTTACGTCACCCGTATCAGTCGAATGTAGGTGGAGTTGTTCCAGCGCCTGTCGGCACAGATTAAGCACCTGCGGATGGTGGGTGTCATAAAGGCGGATGGTGGCCAGGGCGGTGGTCAAATTACGGATAAATTGTTGCGCCGCATGTTCTGTGAGCGTTTTCATAACGACTGCCCCGTTGTGGATGAAGGCTGGGAGGACAAGATCTTCTGGATGGTCGTTCGTTGTTTTTCTTCAAAATGGCGTAGTTGGGAGATGACCAGTTTGTGAGGATAAGCTTTCAGGGCGTCGCCGGCGGCCGATTTTAATTGCTTGCGCTGACGGTTGATAAAGAATTCCCTTCTGGATGCCAGGCGCATAATTGCCGGCAGGCAGCCGGGCTGCGGTGTGGTCGCTAACCCTGCCAGAATATGCAATTTGATTTCCAGGTTTTCCTCGGTCAAGGGGTCGGTTTCGAGGAGCCTGTTGATGCGGGCAAAAACTTTGTCATTATTGCTCAGCGCAGTCAGGGGGATCAGAATTTTCAGGGTTTGAGGGTTTTCTTCTTCCAGTTCCTTAACCAGCAATCGATTCGCTGTGGAAGGATTGATTCGAAACATAATACCTAATGCTTCGCAGCGAACCTCGGGATGGGGATGTTGACACAGTCTCAGCAGGGTCTTAGGTGGGATCACCCCTTTTTGCTGCCCCATGATCACCAGCAGGTTGCGGACCAGATACCAGCGCTCATCCTCCAGGGCCTCCAGAATAGCGGGATGGGCCGTGTTACCGAGTTCGAGCAGCAGTGTCATCCAGGTTTTTCGCAGTTCCTTATTCTTTTCCTGGCCAAGGCGTTCGATCAGTGGTGCCACATAGGGTTCCCCGACTTCAGCCAGGTAATCGCAGATTTCGGCATGTTTTTCATGGTGCCAAACCGGTACAGAATTCAACACATCGGTAATAAAAGCAGGTTGGAGCTGTGAACTGTGGAATTTTTCTGTCAGCAGATTTGTTTTTGATCGACCACTGTTCATAAAAGACGTCCAGCGAGATAAGGTCTTATGCAACGTCTGGAAATCTCCGGTGTCGAGAAAAAACCGTGACAAATCAATCAGGTTGGTTTGCAGAATACCCTGCGTTTCAGTGTTGGTATCCGCTTCGAGCAGATCGAAGATAATCTCGCAACATTGATGTTCAATCATCTGTTCGGCCAGATTCTTCCGATACTGCCGGGCGATATTCTCCGGCAGGTTGCCCTGTATGTCTCCGGCAAGAATTTTCTGTAGTGCCTGCTGATAGTTACCGGGAAGATATTCGTTATGATGATCTTCCAGCAGCAGCAACTCGATCTGTGATTGCATCTCTTCTCTCGTGCGGGGGTGCTCAGATTGTATCGTCCGGTGTTGATCATCTTCCGGGGTGGCCACGGCAAAAGTGCTGAGAAGGTCTGTCAGTCGGGTTGAAAGCTGTTGTTCTGTGTTGCTATGGGAGAGCAGGGCCGCACCGATAAAATCAGCAGGTAAGCTCGAAATAATTTCGCGCGCCTGGTGAGGCTGTTGCTCCAGGGCGTGCAGAGTCTCTTCATGAAATCTCTGTCGTATCTCCGGATGAAGTTTTTTGCTGAATTCATGAAGTTGGCTACCAATGCCGCCGTCAGACCCGCGACAGTGTTCAAGAAGGCGGCTAACCAGTTGGCTGGTCAGCTCCGTACAGGCGGGATCATCAGCCGCTGCATTATTTAACATCTGCGCTAACTGGTCAGCAGGGTGGCTACCGGCAGCAGTAACCGTATCCTTGTTTATGGGCATCAAAGTCTGGATAAAATCTTTCCAGACATCGGTCTTAGCTGTTGATTGCTCCGGGCCGGCCGCCTCATTTGTAAAAGCACTATAATCAGTGATCGTGAGACTGATATGGACTATCTGCTGATCCTTAAGAGCCAAGTCCAGTGCTGTTGATAATTGCCTGGTGATTCTGGTGGCGAGCCATTGCCAGAACGTGATCAGTTCCGTTGTCCTGAGCCCCTGATGAAAGGTGATAACGGCAATATCCAGTTGCGAAAAGAAAGAGCCCAGGTCGCGGCAGCTCGGATTATCAGCGTCAAGAAAGATGTTGTTGAAAATGAGGTTATCAGGGGTGATGCCGAGGCTGATGCTTTTGTTGTGATTACTGAGTTTGTTGAGCTCAACAAGTATCCTGTTGGCGCCGGCCAGGGTTTTTGGGTGTGCGGGAGGGTAAAGCATTACCTGGCGTCGAAAGACGTTCAGTTCATGCACGAAATTGATCACATTGTGGGCAGTGGATTCTTTTGATGGATCAGTGGCATTCACGATGCTGACGTCCCCCAGAGAATTTTTCCACTATTATATGATTTTATTAATGGTGGCCGTCAAGTCATTTAATAGAATATTGATTCGCTTGCAAGCAGGAGATGAGGCTGCAATGTCATTCACTGATCTTGGGGTGCTATCCCGATAACTCAAGGCGGCGCAGGATATCAATGAAATTCCGGGTCAATTGTGGATGCAGCTTGGTTCCGGCGAGATTCAACATGATAGCGGTTATCTGTTCGAGATCCATGGGGGCATCGTAGGTGCGGTGGGTTCGCATGGCATCGTAGGCATCGGAGATAGCGGTCATGTGGGAACCGAGATGCTGAGTCCAGGGATGCTGACAACGTGGATAACCACTGCCGTCAAAACGCATGTGGTGTTCGTAGGCGATCACCACAGCCAGGCGCGGAACACCGGGGGTTTTAAGGAGATAATCGGCACCGAGAAGCGGATGCTGTTGCATGATTTTCCACTCATCTTCACTCAACTGTCCTGCTTTGGCGAGGATATCATGGGGAATGAACATTTTACCGACATCGTGGAGCATGGCCGCCAGTCCGATATCGGTTAGCAGTTTACCTTCAATGCCGAGGCTTTGGGCCTGGGCAATGTTGAGGATGCAGATATTGGTAGAATGGGTATAGGTATATTCGTCCATGGCGCGCAATGGCGCAAAAGCCATAAAAGCACCCTGCTGTTGATGAAAAGATGCAATAAAGCCGTTGACAATATGGTGAACTGCGGTGAGATCAGGAGTCTCACCGGCACGAACAGCATCATAGATTTCCAGCAGGTGATCGGCTTCCTGGTCAGCCATCTCCGGTAGTCCCCATGGGCGTAATGGTGTTCGCCGGCGCACCTCCAGTTGGCCGAAGTGCAGATGTTCACTACTGCTGACCGCCGCAGGGCGATCCGAACCTTTACTGAGGATATTGATCAGCTCCAGTAATTCTTCATTGTAAATCCCCGGGGAAATGCGCAAAAAATTGATACTGTGCCTGTTGAGCGCATCAATGAAACGTCTGACCGGTGGCGTCTCTGCTACTGGATGATTGTTGTAAACCAGCAGCTTGTCGATAATTTTGAGACTGATTTCGTCAGTCATACCAAAGAGTGCCTGGACCTGCGCCATCGCTTGTTTGTTAAGGCGCAGGACCTGCAGGTGTTGCAGGTTATAAAGGGCCGCGTTGGCAGCGGCTGTAGAGAGTAGATGCAGCAGCTTGTGGAGTTTTTTTTGGTTGTCTTGATTCATGGCAACTCCCGGCGCTTTGCCAAGGCGGTAGCGGCGTCATGGCTGAATTTTCCAGTGGTTAACTCTTCCAGCAGCTTATCAGCGGCAGGGTGGTTGAACTCGGACAGTGCTGCAATGATATCGCGTTGCAATTGCCGGGTGCGTCGATGAACCAGCAAGCCACCGCGGTAAAGTATTCGCCGCAGGACAACAAGACTTTCCTTTTCTCCGCGCAGGCACAGGCTTTTAACAATGACCCTTGAAAAATTCAGCTCATCATCGCTGCTCGGCTCTTTTTCGAGTAGCCGGTGCAGGATTGTCAACACCTCGTGATCACGGCTTAAATGAGCTATGGTGATCGCCGCCAGGCAGGCGCCCTCATCATCGCTGTGTAACTCTGCCAGTAACAGGCGGTTGGCGGTGGCCTGATTGCAGGCAAAAAGAACCCGGATTGTTTCTGCCCGAACCTGGGGGTGCGGGTGCTGATGCAGGGGTTGAATTGCTTTAACTACCGCCGGGGTCGGCTCGCTGCCAAGGATCATTACCAGGTTACGTACCAGGTACCAACGCTCATCGCTGAGAAAGGGGATCATTGTCTGCTGGGCATTGCCACTGATGTGGGTGAGCAGATCAATCCAGCGCCTGCGCTCCGAATACTGGTGTGCCAGTCCCAGACGTTCGACGATCGGTTCACAATAGGGGGTACCGACCAGGATAATATAGTCAATTATTTCCTGATGTTGGTCGGTTTCTAAGAGATCAAATCCGTCAAGCACCTCGGCCATGAAAGATGCCTGGTTGTGGTAGGCCACCAGTTTTTCAGCCAACAGTTCGATGGAACTTCCGCTCTGATTGATAAATCGGATCCAATGCTGATACGTGGAGTGGAGGCCGGTATAATTTCCTGCTTCGAGAAACAGGCGGGAAAAATCAAGCAGATGGTTCTGATATGTCGTTGCCAGTTGAGCATCGGGCTGCGCGGACAGTCGTTCAAAAATGATTCGGGCCGTCTGTTCTTCAACGGATTGATTGCTGATCATTTCGTTCAATGTTTCCCGGTCTTCCGGCGTCAGCGTCCCTGAGCTGCTGGTAGTGGTGGCGGTATGAAGAGCCTGTTGATAGCCGGCGGGCATGTAAAGATCTTCCTGTTCTTCTTTGAACAGGGTCGCTACGCGAGTCCGGTTTTCTGCAGCGGAAAAACTGCTGGCGGCGGGGGAAGTTTCAAATGCGATGTCTGTAGCAAGCGAGTTGATCAGATTGAGCAGCCGCGGGGAAAGGGCGCTGTTGGATCTGCTTGAATGTGTCACCATGGCTTCAAGAAACCCCGGAGAAATGCGTGTCAATACCGGTTGGAGGGTTGAGCATTCATGATCCTCGAGATGTTGCAGCCCTTTTTTGAGAAAATCATTCCTTGTTTCAGGTGTGAGTCGTTCCAGCAGCATGTTGAGGTTTTTATCATAATTTCCAGAAAATGCGGGCGCTTGTTGACGGGAATGACCAATAGATAACAGCTGTCCGATACCTGCTGCCGCCTGCGCCTGCTCGGCCGGGGTGCCGGATAGCTTATGGCTGAAGATTTCAGCAATCTCACCTTGATGATCGGGCTCGAGGTAGTCGGTCGTTTCCAGATCCCCTTCCTCTAATGTCTGAAGCAAGTCTTCCCAGAGTTTATCGACACTGCCCTGCCCGGTTGTTGGCTGCGCTTTTTCATGAAAAGCTGCATAATCAATCATCTCGACGTTGATATTAGAAATTTTTTCTTTTTCCAGCCGCGCGGCAAAGGTTGCGTCCTGAATGACGGGCTCATCTTTATTCTGAAGCAGTCGCTGGAAGCGGATTAATTCCTGGGCATCAAGCCCTTTATGAAAGCTGATGGAAGCGACGCCGGCATGGAAAAAAAAATGGGCAAATTCCCTGTGAGTGGGGCCCTGCTGTTCGATTCGACGGTTATTGACGTAGATTGTTGTCGGTGTAATGCCCAGCGTCAATAGCCGATTTTCGTCCCAGAAGCGATTAAGGATGGTCAGGGTGCGGCTGATACTGGTGCGAATCTGCGGGTGATCGGACGGGTAGAGACTGATCATGCGGCGGGTCACATTCAGTTGTTTCAACAGCGTTTCACTAGCCAACGCGCTGCTTTTTTCGTCTATAACGCGTGAAGAACCAGAATCCACAACCTATCCTTAATGTCGCAGTAGTTAAAAATTAAATATATCACGAAATAACGCGAACGGGGAATGTCGCGCGCCCATGCTGTGCCTCTTGCATTGCGGGTTCATTTGGTGCTAGATTCCGGTCGTGATTACTCTAATTCTTGCTGCATCTACATACCACATATGACCCCTAGCCAATCTTTTGATGTCGGCAGTGCTACTCTGGCCGCCCAGTTGTTCGGCCAGCAGAATCAGAATCTCAAGTTGATAGAAAAGAAACTCGGGATTCGCCTCGGTAGCCAGGGGACAGTATTGCAACTCTCCGGCAACCCGGCTCAGGTTCAGGTTGGCTACCGCCTGCTCGAAGAACTCTGTGCGTTGTTGCGCGATGATATGCCCCTGTACCCCACCGATATCGACTACGCCATCCGCATCCTGTCGACCGACTCTTCAACCAATCTGCGTGATATTTTTTATGATACGGTTTTTGTTTCGGCGCGCAACAAGCTGATTACCCCGAAAAGTCTGGCGCAAAAAAGTTATATCGATCAGATCCGCAGCAAGACGTTGGTGTTTGGCATCGGTCCGGCTGGAACCGGCAAAACCTATCTGGCTATGGCCATGGGGGTGGCAGCTCTCATGCGCAAGGAGGTAAGCCGCATCATGCTGGTGCGCCCGGCGGTTGAGGCAGGGGAAAAGCTAGGCTTTCTGCCCGGGGATCTGGCCGAGAAGGTCAATCCTTATCTGCGGCCGTTATATGATGCCCTGTATGATATGCTGGAGCTGGAAAAGGCGCGTGGACTGGTTGATGCCGGGGTGGTTGAGGTGGCCCCACTGGCCTTTATGCGCGGCCGCACCCTCAATGATGCCTTTGTCATTCTTGATGAAGCACAGAACACCACGGCAGAACAGATGAAAATGTTTTTGACGCGCATCGGTTTCGGCAGTCGCGCGGTCATTACCGGCGATGTTACCCAGATTGATCTGCCGCGGGGAACCGGCTCGGGGCTGTTGCATGCCACCGAAGTCTTGCATGATGTTCCCGACATTGCTTTTACCTATTTCAGTGATCTTGATGTTGTCCGTCATCCCATTGTTCAGGCGATCGTGCAGGCATATCAGCGCGCCGAGCAAAAACCCTCTGCAAAAACCGAGGAGTTAAAGCCTCGCCCTGCCAGAATCAACGCGCCTGACTGATCAGAGGATTCATGACGAAAGATAAAAAAACCAAAACCGTAGGGCGTAGTCGTTCCCGCTCCTGGCAGCAATGGCGGTTCTGGCGGAGTCCGGTGCAGTTGCGTAAGTGGGTGCTGCTTGCCGTAGCCCTGTTACTGGCAGTTATTATTGTACCCAAGGGGGGGTTGATCCCTGCATCTTTTTCACCAGGGGATATCGCTCCGCGGGATATCAAATCGCCCCGTGACATGCTGGTCGAAGATGTTGAATTGACGCGTGCCAAACGTGATGCTGCTGCGCGTGCTGTGCCTCTGGTCTATCGTTATGATTCGAGCGCCGGTAAGCAGGCGATTGAGCGCCTGGAACGTGGGCTGGTTTTTTTGACCCAGCGTCAGGAAGATGTCGCTCTTTATCCTGCTGAGGATCTGTTGCCGCGCCTTGAAGCCGATTTTGGCGTTCCGCTTACCAATGATGATTATGCTCCGTTGCTTAATCTTCCTCTCAATCGGGAACTGGTCGGGCAGATTAATACCCTGCTTAAGCCGCTGTTCGAGCGTCCGATCAGTGCTGACTTGCAAAGTTTTCAGGATCATTGGCAGTCCGGGATTGTTGTGCTCAACCGTGAACAGGAGCGTTTACCGTCCCCCCAGTGGTATGAGCGGGTTGTCGGCCTGAATAATGTCCTCCAGGAAGCTGAAGGGCATTTTGCTGAATTTGATATGTTGAATAGCGCTCAACAGCAGGTGTTGCTCAGACTGGTACAGCAGCAGTTGCGCCCCAACCTGGTGTTAGATCAACAGGAGACAGAAAAACGCCGGTTGCTGGCGGCCAGTCAGGTGACGCCGGTACTCTTCCAGATCAAAAAGGGGGAGATGGTCGTACGTGAAGGGGAGCGCATCAGTGCCGACCAGATTCTCAAGCTGCAATCATTGCGTGATTCAGGACGCAGCAGTCATACCCTGCAGAGCGCTGCCGGGTTGCTGATCTGTATCATGTTGCTGATTTTTGTCGGGTTTGTTTTTGCGCAAGGAAATATCAGTAAATTTAACCCGGATCGCCGCGACCTGTTGTTTTTGGGGACAGTGCTGATTGCCCACTTTATTCTTATCAAGGTGTCGATTTTTGTTTCAGCCGGCATGGGGACAGTACTGTCTTCGATTGATGCCAGCACCTACTACTACGCTATTCCTTTTGCTCTGGCTGCCATGCTGGTGCGGATTGTGCTCAATTCGGAAACCGCTTTTATCATTGCCATTTGTTCTGCTGTGCTGGCCGGGGTGTTGTTCGGTAATAGTTTGCTGGTGGCTTTTTATGCGCTGATCAGTAGCATCGTCGGTGCTCATGGAGTGCGTCATTGCCAGCAAAGAACGACTCTCTATCACGCCGGTTTGTGGATTGGCCTGACCAATGTGGCCATGTTGATCGGTCTGCACCTGCTCACCGGGCGGGCGGCGGATATGCAGTTGCTATATCGGTTGGGTTTTGGTTTTGCCGGCGGGATCATCAGTGCGGTCATTGTCAACGGGACCATTCCGCTGGTTGAATATGTGTTTAAATATACGACGGATATCAAGTTGCTCGAACTGGCCAATATGAATGCGCCGGTTCTGCGTCAGTTGATGATTCAGGCTCCGGGAACCTATCATCATTCGATTCTGGTGGGTAACCTGGCCGAATCAGCAGCCGAATCAATCCGTGCCAATCCGCTGTTAGCGCGGGTGGCGGCCTACTATCACGATATCGGCAAGATCCGTAAGCCGCTCTATTTTATCGAAAATACCGGCGGGCAGCGTAATAAACATGACAAACTGGCGCCCTCCATGAGTGCTTTGATTCTGACCTCCCACGTCAAAGACGGCGTCGATCTGGCGCGTGAGAACAAGTTGGGTTCCGAACTGATCGATATTATTAAAGAGCACCATGGTACCGCGCTAATCAAGTTTTTTTACGACCGTGCCAAATCCCTCGCGATTCCCGGGGTCCAGCAAGTCGACGAGCGTGACTACCGCTATCATGGCCCCAAGCCGCAGACCCGTGAGGCCGCACTGATTATGCTCGCCGATGCGGTGGAGGCCGCCAGCCGAACCCTTGCCGATCCTACTCCGGCACGGATTCAGGGCATGGTGAAGAAACTGATTAATAACATCTTTATTGACGGTCAGCTCAACGAGTGCGATCTGACCCTGCGTGACCTCAACGAAATTGCCAAGAGTTTTACCCGCGTCCTGTCAAGCTCATTTCATCACCGGGTTGATTATCCGGAGCCGGTTCATATTGTTAAAGCCAAAAGTGATGGCAGTGATAGTGCCACCATGCGTGATAAGGGTATTAAGGTTAACAATGCGAATACAGATCGAAAACCACCAACGCCGGTGCCGGATTTTGAAGCGGCCGCTACGCAAGGTAGCACAGCAGATCTTAAATATCTGCGCGAAGCCTGATGCGGAACTGTCGATTCTGATTTTAGATAATGACGGAATCCAGGAGATTAATCGCGATTATCTCCAGCGCGATCATCCGACCAACGTGATTTCTTTTGCCATGCAGGAAGGGCAGGGGGCAGGGGTGCAGCCACAATTGCTCGGCGATGTGGTTATTTCTGCTGAACGTGCCGCCAGTGACGCTGTCGCCGCCGGGATTGCCTTTGAGCATGAACTGTGGTTTCTGCTGGTGCATGGAATTTTGCATCTATTGGGTTATGATCATGAGCGTGGCAGCGCTGCACAGGCGCAGGAAATGGAACAGCGTGAACGGGAAATTTTTACCCAACTCATCGCGGAATTTCCATTAGCAACTGACAAATAAGTTGAATAGCTACACAAACAAGAGGCTTTCGCAAAAAGCATTAGCTACGATGGATAAGCAAAAAGCGCCAAATGCAAGGCGCGCTATTGTCGAACAATGAGGCGTACTTGCGTACGTCGAAGCGGTGAGGTGATGGCAGCAACGCGGCAGTTGGTGAGTTTTTGCGACGCCATCAAACAACAAGGAGAATGAATTCAAGGTGGACACGGATGATGGTAAAGGACGACAAGGGCTGCTGCAACGCCTTGTGAGTCGTTTAAGCAGGCGCGCTTCGGCAGGCAGCGAAGAGGAGTTGCAGCAGCTGATTGATGAATCGGAACAGCGCGGGATTATTGATGAAGAAGAGGGGGACATGCTTCAGTCGATTCTGGAGCTCGATGAAACCTACCTGCGCGAAATTATGGTGCCCCGCACCGATATGGTTTGCGTCGATGGCGCCGCTCCTCTGACCCAGGTGTTGGAGGCTATCCTCGAGTCCGGCCACTCACGTATACCGGTCTACAAAGGGAATATCGACAATATCATCGGTCTGGTTTATGCCAAGGATCTGCTTCACTATTGGGGACAATCCCTCGCTACCATCCCGCTCGAAAAGGTTCTGCGCCAGCCGTTTCTAGTGCCTGAGTCAAAGCAGGTCAGTGTGTTGCTGCGGGAGTTTCGTGAAACGCGGGTGCATATTGCCATTGTTATCGATGAGTATGGCGGTACCGCCGGTTTAATTACGATTGAGGACCTGATCGAGGAAATCGTCGGCGATATTCAGGATGAATACGATCTGGAAGAGGAATGGTTGATCGAGGACCCCGATGGTACCGTGGTCGTTAATGGGCGGCTCAATATTGAAGAGTTCGAAGAATATTTTGACGTTGAGGTCGAGCGAGAAAAATTTGACACCATCAGTGGCTACGTTATTGAGCAATTTGGCCAGGTGCCGGCGGTGGGTGAAAAAGTGCGCGTTGGCCAGTTCGACATGCTGATTGAAAAAGGGGATCAGCGTTCGATGCAGCAGATCCGGATTTTTCCATTGCGGACAGATATGGGTGATGATGGCGCGGATTGATAGGAGTCTGCTGCTGGCAGCTTGTTCCGGCGGGCTTTTAGCTCTGTCATTTCCCCGCCCCGACTTTTACCCGCTGGCCTGGGTGGCACTGGTGCCACTTTTGCTGGTCATGGAAAAGCGCCCATTTGCCACCGGCTTTGCGGCGGGACTGGCTTTTTTTGCTGCCGTTCTCTATTGGCTCAATATTGTTATGACCACTTTTGGTGGCCTTGACCCCTTCTCCTCGTTAGTCGCCTATCTGTTGCTCATCACTTATCTGGCATTGTTTTTCGGCGCTGCGACCTGGCTCGCCTGCCGCTGTAAAAAACGTCTGGGTCTGCCTGTTCTGCTCAGTCTGCCGGTTATCTGGGTAGCCCTTGAATTTTTACGTGGCTGGCTGCTGACCGGGTTCCCCTGGGCATTGATCGGTTATTCCCAGCAAAATTTCAGTCTGGCTATCCAGAGCGCCGATGTGACCGGTGTGTACGGGGTGGGGCTGGTGTTGGTCGCAGTTAATGCCCTGATCGCCCAACTTATCTTGCAACCTAAACAGCTCTTTAGCCGCTGGGCGGTGGTCGGGGTTGCGCTACTGCTAGGCAGCCATTTCGGTTATGGGGTCTGGCGCTCTGGGCAACTTTCGGATGAGCGTCCCGAGCAGTTACAAGTAGCGCTGATCCAGGGGAACTTTGAGCAGTCACAAAAATGGGATCCGGCATTGCAGCAGGTGACGATCGACCGCTATCTGTCGCTGTCACAGCAGGCGCTGCTTGATCATCCTGATCTGTTGATCTGGCCCGAAGCGGCAACCCCTTTTTATCTGCAGGAACCATCCCCGCTGGCGGACCAGGTTCATGATCTGCCCAAGCGTAGCGGTGTGCCGCTGTTGGTGGGTACTCCAGCTTATCAAGTGGCGGCAACCGGAGAGTATCAATATCTAAACAGTGCTTTTTTGATTGGTAGTGATGGTCTACGGCGGGCGCGCTCCGACAAGGTCCATCTGGTCCCCTTTGGTGAATATGTGCCGCTGGGTCCGTTACTTTCCTTTATTGATAAGCTGGTGGTGGGGGTTGGTGATTTTGTCCCCGGTGCGATTGTTTCTTTGCCGCTCGGGGAGCATCAGCTGGGGGTATTGGTGTGTTACGAGGTGATTTTCCCCTATCTGGCACGTCAGCATGTCCAGCAGGGCACTGATCTGCTGGTAAATATCACCAATGATGCCTGGTTCGGACGCTCATCGGCTCCTTATCAGCACCTGGCAATGGCGCGCTTTCGCGCGATCGAAAACCGCATCTGGCTGGCCCGCTCCGCTAATACCGGGATATCTGCCCTGATGGCCCCCAGCGGTGAGGTGGTTCTGTCCGGGCCGATTTTCGAGACCTTGCAGATGACCGGTAAGGTCGGTCTTGGCGCGGTGCCTACCTTTTACACCCGCTTTGGCGATCTGTTTGCCTTTGCCTGTCTGCTACTGACCGCTCTGCTGACCCTGGCTCAGGCTCTTGTGCCCCGCCTGCGCAACAAAGCCGACGTAAGTGGAACCCAACAGACAGGCTCTTTTTAAAGGATTGTTTGCTGATGAACAATGTCACCGCAATTATTCCCGCTCGTTTTGCCTCCACGCGTTTTCCGGGTAAACCGCTGGCCTTAATACAGGGGCTGCCGATGATTCAGCACGTTTACCGGCGGGTTGCTGCGGCCGCACTGGTTGATCGCGTTCTTGTCGCCACTGACGATCAACGGATTTTAAACTGCGTCCAAGGGTTTGGCGGCGAAGCCGTGTTCACGCGTGCCGATCACCCGACCGGCACCGATCGCCTGGCAGAGGTGGCCGGCGGGTTGGACAGTGACCTGATTGTCAATGTCCAAGGGGACGAACCCCTGATTCAGCCGCAGATGATTGATCAGGCAATCCGGCCCCTAGTTGATAACATGGCTATTGAGATGGGAACCCTGGCCACCCGCCTGGCCGGCGCGGAAGATTTTCACAATCCCAATGTGGTCAAGGTGGTCAGGGATCTGCAGGGTTTTGCTCTGTATTTCTCCCGTGCCCCGATCCCCTGGCCGCGTGATCTGGAAAACGAAGAACTTGCAGACCAGTTGCCCCATCTGTCTATATGGCGTCATATTGGTCTTTATGTCTATCGCCGCGCGCTACTGCTTGATTATCCTCGTTGGCCTGAAACTCCACTTGAGCAATTGGAACGACTGGAGCAATTACGGGCACTGGAACGGGGGGTGCGCCTCTATGTTGCCGAGACCCAGTGGGATTGCCACGGGGTCGATACGCCAGCGGATCTAGAGCGTGTTGAAAAATTGATGGATAATAAAAAAAACAATTAAAACAGTTGCTTACTTTTTATGTCAGGGCTGTTTCATTTTTACAGTTCAGGGTTTCTTTCGGTTCTGTTTGTGTGTAGAATCACGCCTTTGGTGTGAAGCAGGATACTACTAGATATCGGGGATAAATTTTTCCACATGAAAACAAAATTTATATTTGTGACCGGCGGGGTTGTTTCTTCTCTCGGCAAAGGATTGTCAGCCGCTTCGATTGGTGCCCTGATGGAGGCGCGGGGTCTGAAAGTCTCGATGCAGAAGATGGATCCTTACATCAATGTTGACCCCGGCACCATGAGCCCGTTTCAGCACGGTGAGGTGTTTGTCACCGATGACGGTGCCGAAACTGATCTTGATCTCGGTCACTATGAGCGTTATACCACCGCCACCTTGTCGCGTAAGTCCAATTTTACCACCGGCCAGGTTTACGATTCGGTTATCCGCAAAGAACGCCGGGGCGATTATCTGGGTGGCACGGTGCAGGTTATTCCGCATATTACCAATGAAATCAAACAGAAGATCCTCGACAATGCCAAAGGGGTTGATCTGGCTATTGTTGAGGTCGGCGGCACGGTTGGTGATATCGAATCACTACCTTTTCTTGAGGCCATCCGCCAGTTTCGCGTTGATCGCGGGCGCGACAATGTTCTTTATATCCACCTGACCCTGGTGCCCTATATCGCGACCGCCGGAGAATTGAAAACCAAGCCGACCCAGCACAGTGTCAAGGATCTGCGCGAAATCGGTATTCAGCCGGATATTCTGCTGTGTCGCTGCGACCGCGAAATCCCCCGCGACATGAAAGCCAAGATCGCCCTGTTCTGTAATGTGCCGGAAGAAGCGGTCATTACTGCCCGTGACGTCGAAACCATCTACGAGGTGCCGACCGCCTTTCATGATCAAGGGCTTGACGAGCGAATCATCAATTATCTGAACATCTGGACCAAGTCACCCGATCTGTCCGACTGGGAACGGATTGTTGAGCGGGTCAAGCACCCTTCTGAGAATATTACCATTGCCATCGTCGGCAAGTATGTCGATCTGACCGAAAGCTACAAGTCGCTGGCAGAAGCCCTGATTCATGGCGGTATCGCTAACGACTGCCGGGTCAATCTCAAGTATGTTGATTCAGAAGCCCTCGAGCGCCACGGTATCGATGGCATGTTCAGCGATGTCGACGGCATCCTCGTGCCCGGTGGTTTTGGTGAGCGTGGCAGTGAGGGTAAAATTTCAGCGATCCACTATGCACGGACCAATAAAGTGCCTTTTTTCGGGATCTGTCTGGGGATGCAGATGGCCGTTGTCGAGTTTTCGCGCCATGTCTGCACGATTGAGGATGCTCATTCATCCGAGTTTCATGAACAGGCGGCAAACCCGGTTATCCATATCATGGAAGAACAAAGAAAGGTTAAGGGCAAGGGCGGTACCATGCGCCTTGGGGCTTATCCCTGCACGCTGGAGAAAGACACTCTGGCACGGCGTATCTATGGCCTTGAACAGATTTCTGAACGCCATCGCCACCGCTTTGAATTTAACAACGGCTATCTGGAAAAACTTAAAGAGTGCGGGCTGGTCTGTTCGGGAATCAATCCGGAATCCAACCTGGTCGAAATTGTTGAACTCAAGGATCATCCCTGGTTTTTGGGGTGTCAGTTCCACCCCGAGTTCAAGTCGCGACCCATGGCGCCGCATCCCCTTTTCGAGTCTTTCATCGGTGCCTGTTTAA
>CAZMFD010000024.1:4550-17646 GCA_964565445.1 uncultured Geobacteraceae bacterium | reverse complement strand
CCGGTTTGCGGATTCTGGAACGGGTCAAGAAGGAATTTGACCTGCCGATCCTCTCCGATATCCATGATATCAGCCAGATTGACGCGGCTGCTGAAGTGCTCGATGTATTGCAGATTCCGGCCTTCTTGTGCCGCCAGACGGACCTGCTGGTGGCAGCAGGCCAGACCGGGAAAGCGATCAATATCAAAAAGGGGCAGTTCCTTGCGCCCTGGGATATGGAGCATGGTGTTAACAAGGTTGTCTCCACCGGCAATCAGCAGATTCTGCTGACCGAGCGGGGTGCAACCTTTGGCTACAACAACCTGGTGACCGACATGCGTGCTCTGGTGATCATGCGTCAATTGGGCTACCCGGTGATTTTTGATGCGACCCATTCGGTGCAGCTGCCCGGTGGTGCCGGTGGCTCATCCGCCGGCCAACGCCAGTTCGTCGGTGCTCTGTCACGGGCAGCGGTAGCTACCGGGGTTGACGGCCTGTTCTGGGAGGTTCATGAAGACCCCGAACAGGCGCTGTGTGACGGTCCCAATTCTCTGCCGTTGGCACAGGTGGAGACGATGTTAAAGCAGATGTTGACCATCGATGAGGTGGTCAAGGACTCTCTTGATCAAGGTGAAAAATAAATGCTGGAAATAGCCCGTCAGGTACTGCAGATCGAGGCTGATGCTATTCATGCCTTAAAAGCACGGTTAAACGAAGATTTTGTCAAGGCGATCAACATTCTTCTGGCCTGCGAGGGCAAGGTTGTCGTTACCGGTATGGGCAAGTCCGGCCTGATCTGTCATAAGATTGCCGCAACCATGGCCTCGACCGGCACCCCGACCTTTTTCCTTCATCCGGCCGAAGGTATCCACGGTGACCTGGGAATGCTGTCCCGCGGCGATGTCGTGATAGCCGTCTCCTATTCCGGTGAAACCGAAGAAATCTGTCGTATCCTGCCGGTGATCAAGCGCATGGGTTTGCCCCTGATTGCCATGTCAGGCCGGCCGACCAGCACCCTGGGTATCGCTGGTGATGTTCATCTTGATGTCAGTGTCGCCGAAGAAGCTTGTCCTTTGGGCCTGGCACCGACGGCGAGTACCACTGCCACCCTGGCCATGGGCGATGCTCTGGCGGTGGCCCTGCTCAATGAGCGCGGCTTCAGGGCAGAAGATTTCGCTATGTTCCATCCCGGTGGTGCTCTGGGTAAAAAGCTGCTGTTGCGGGTTGAGGATCTGATGCACAAAGGTGCCGATATTCCTCTGGTGTCACCGGACACCTTGCTGCGCGACGCCCTGTTTGAAATTACCAGTAAAAAGCTTGGAGTGACCGGGATTGTTGATGCTGCCGGACTGTTGCTGGGGGTTTTTACTGACGGCGATCTGCGGCGGATAATGGAAAGCGGGCTGGAAACCCTGCAGTTACCTATTGCCGATGCTATGTCAATCTCTCCCAAGCGAATTTTACGGTGGAATCTGGCGGCCAAGGCGCTGCAGATCATGGAACAGCATGCGATAACCTCCCTCTTTGTGTTTGAGGACGAGCACAGTCAGGTGCCGATTGGCATTATCCACCTCCACGACCTGCTGCGCGCCGGGGTGGTGTGATGAATACCGAGATGAATAATAAACTCGCCGCCATTAAACTCTTGTTGCTTGATGTCGATGGGGTTATGACCGATGGGCGCATCATTTATGATCAGCAGGGAAATGAGTTCAAAGCCTTCGATGTCAAGGATGGACACGGCTTGAAGATGCTGCAGCGAGCCGGATACCAGGTCGGAATTATTACCGGGCGCACATCCGCTATCGTCAATCTGCGCGCCCAGGAATTGGGGATCACTATTCTATATCAGGGGGCAAAGGTTAAGCTCGAACCCTATCTGGATATGCTCGAGCAGACGGGCCTGGCGGATCACCAGATCGCCTATGTCGGTGATGACCTGATCGATCTGCCGATTCTCAGTCGTGTCGGTTTCAGTGCCACCGTTGCCGATGCCGTGCCGCAAATGGCCGAACGGGTTGATTATGTCACCCAGCGTTGCGGAGGTCGTGGCGCGGTCAGAGAAATTTGCGATCTGCTGCTCCAGAGTTGTGGTCACTGGTCCGAGCAGACGGCGCGTTATTTTTCCCCGTGAATCAATCCGTGTGCCATAATCATATGTTGGCGCCGTCATGCTGAATGTTCGGCGAATTCTGGCATTGGTCATTTTGCTCGCTGTTGTTCTGGTCAGCCTGGTGGTATGGCGCCATATTCAGCAGAAGCCGGTGCAGGAAATCCTTGAAGCCCTGCCTCCGGACATTGATCTGGCGCTGGATCACCTGAACTATACGGAAACGCAGGACGGACGTAAGCGCTGGACCCTGGTTGCTGATCGTGCCGAGTATCTGCGTGGTAATCAACTGGTGCGATTAACGCCGGTTCAGCTGACTTTTTATGAGGCTGGAGCCTTTGGGGATCTGAACCTGACCGCTGATCATGGCGAGTTGCAGGAGGACACCCGCCAGGTGGATATCTGGGGCGATGTTGTCGTTGTCGGTGAAGGTGGCGAACGCCTGCAGACCGAATCGCTGCGCTATCAAGACCAACAACGTCAGTTGTCAACCGCTGCGCCGATCCATTATCAGGCCCCAAGGATGGAACTAACCGGCGTTGGGCTGCTGGTTGATCTTGAAAAAAGCACCATGCTGGTAGAAAAAGATGTCAGAGTGCTGTTGTTGCCGGAATCAAAGGAGAACCCGGGTGAGAATTGATCTGATTTTTAAATATCTGTTGCTGTTGCTCTTTGCCTGGACGGTAAGCGCCGGCGCGGTTGATTTCTTTGCGGCGGCGGACTCTGATCTGCCGCTGGAGATTACCTCAAACCAGCTTGAAGTGTTTCAGGAGGAGCAGAAATCTGTATTCAGTGGCGACGTTGTTGCCCAGCAGGGAGAGATGACCCTCTATACCGATCAGCTGACGGTGACCTTTGACGACCAGAATGACGTCAGCCGTGTTGAAGCCGCGGGTAGCGTCCGCATTGAAGAACCATTGCGCAACGCCCGTGGCAACCATGCTGTTTTTGATCGGGAGGCGGACACCTTGGTTCTGTCCGGTAATGCCGTGGTCGTGCAAGGTGAAAATCGCATCAGTGGTGATGAAATTACTCTGTTTATCGGCCAGAATCGCAGCATTGTCAAAAGTAACGATACCGGGCGGGTACGGGCGGTGATCCTGCCGGAAAAAAAACCGGAGACACCTTGAAACGAACGCTGCGCGCCACTGGCTTACATAAATCCTACGCCGGCCGTGAGGTGGTTGCCGGGGTCGACCTGGAGGTCAGCTCCGGCGAAGTGATCGGTCTGCTGGGTCCTAACGGTGCCGGTAAAACCACCAGCTTTTATATGGTGGTCGGACTGGCAACACCGGATCAGGGAAAGATTTTTCTTGACCAGACTGAGCTGACGGCGATGCCCATGTATCGGCGGGCGCGCTCGGGGATCTCCTACCTGCCACAGGAACCTTCGGTCTTTCGTAAGCTGACGGTTGCTGAAAATCTGCTGGCGATTATCGAAACCCTACAGGTGAACAAAGCTGAGCAGCAGCAGCGTTTAGAGCAACTGTTGGCCGATCTGAACATTGCTCATATCCGTGATTCTAAAGGTTATGCCCTGTCCGGCGGCGAGCGCCGGCGGGTCGAGATTGCCCGGTCGCTGGTACTGAAGCCGGCCTTTTTACTCCTTGATGAGCCATTTGCCGGCATCGATCCGATCGCGGTTATTGATATTCAAAATATCATTTCGGATCTCAAAGGACGCGGCATCGGCATTCTCATATCCGATCATAACGTCCGTGAAACCCTCGGGGTCTGTGATCGCGGTTATATTCTCAATCAGGGACGGATGCTGGAGTACGGAACCCCCGAGCAGATTGCTGCGAGCCCGGTAGCACGTGAGATCTATCTGGGAGATAAATTTAAATTATAATCTGATCCGGCGTTAGTCGGAACAGATTTGCAAAACCATCAGCTTTGGACTACAAAGGAACCATGGCACTCGACCTTCGACTTCAGGTAAAACTCAGCCAGCAACTGGTGATGACTCCCCAGCTGCAGCAGGCTATTAAGCTGTTGCAACTGTCGCGACTGGAATTGGTAGAAGCGATTTCTGAGGAGCTTGCGGAAAACCCTGTTCTCGAAGAGGGGATGGACCACCAGGAGCAGAAGGAAGAAGATCTTCGTGCCGGGGTCGAGGATGACGCCACACCAGCCCAGGAGTCGTCGCCGGAACAGGAGCTTTCCGGTGAAATGGATGGGGTCGCTGATATCGACTGGCAGACCTATCTGGAAGGTTACAGCCTCAACAGTAGCAGTAATGATGCCCGTGACAACTACGAAGAGCAGGAAGACCGTCCCTCGTTTGAAAGCCTGATGACCCAGCCGCGTCGCCTTAGCGATCATTTGCTCTGGCAGCTGGGTTTGTCTACTGTGCCTGCAGGGGAACATCAGGCGGCGGTAGATATTATTGGTAACCTCGATGATGCCGGGTACCTGCAGACGGCGATTGAAGAGCTCGCTGAGCACGCCGGTGTTGATCTTGATGTCTACCAGGCGGCCCTTCAACGGGTACAGGGTTATGATCCGCCAGGGGTGGCCTGCCGCAATCTGCAGGAATGCCTGCTGTTGCAACTCGCGCGCCTGGAATTGTCTGACTCCTTGGCAGCGCTGTTGTTGCGTGATTTTATCGAGGAAATCGAAGGGCGCAAGTACCCGCAGATCGCCAGAACATTAAAACTTCCGGTTGAGGAAGTTTTTGCCGCAACCAAACTGATATCGGAACTTGACCCGCGGCCCGGCAGTGCCTATAACGACGAAGAAGCGCACTATATTGTGCCCGACATCTATATTCACAAGCTTGGGGATGATTATGTTGTCACCCAGAATGATGAAGGACTGCCAAATCTGCGTATCAGCGCTTTTTATCGTAATGCCCTGATGGAGTCGAAGGGGATTGACAAGCAGACCGGCGATTACATTCAGGATAAAATGCGCAGTGCCGTGTGGCTGATCAAGAGTATCCATCAGCGTCAGCGCACGATTTATAAGGTGACTCAGAGCATCGTCAAATTTCAGCGCGACTTTTTCGATAAAGGTATTGAGTACCTTAAACCCATGGTCTTGCGCGATGTCGCTGAAGATATCCAGATGCATGAATCCACTGTCAGCCGGGTAACGACCAATAAGTATGTTCAAACCCCGCAAGGGCTGTTCGAATTAAAATTCTTTTTTAACAGTGGTATCAACACCAGCGACGGTGATGCGGTTGCCTCGGAAAGTGTCAAAAGCAAGATCAAGGAAATCGTCGCCGGCGAAAATCCGAAAAAACCCCTGTCTGATCAGAAGATCGTCGACCTGCTGCTGAAACAGGAGATCGATATTGCCCGGCGGACAGTGACCAAGTATCGTGAGATGCTCAATATCGGTTCATCGACAGAACGTAAACGCCTGTTTTGATATGTTTTTAGCAATCTTTGTCGGGTTGTGTCTGCGCAATATTTTTAATTGCGCTATAATCTAGGAAAAACGAGACTCTATGTAAGAGTTCTCGGCAATGAGGAGGTTCTTTATGCAGATTGCGGTGACTTTTAGACATATGGAAAGCAGTGATCCCCTGCGTGACTATGTCGTAGAAAAATTGGCTAGGGTAAAAAAGTACATCGATGAGCCGATTGATGCCCAGGTGGTGCTTTCGGTTCAAAAAAAGATTAATCAGCGTGCTGAGGTGACAATGGTTGCCAAAGGGCTGACGATGAAGAGTGGCGAAGAAAAAGACGATATGTACGCCGCTATCGATCTGATGGTTGACAAGATTGAGCGTCAACTCAAACGCTACAAGGAAAAGCTCAAAAGCCATAAGGGTGGCGAAGGGGTCCAGCGGCTCATTGAAAAAACCGTTTATTCAGCTCCAAGTTTCGATGAAGGTCAGGATGAGCCGGAAATCATCCGCAGCAATTCATTTTTTATCAAGCCGATGTCCGTTGAAGAGGCGGTGATGCAGATGGATCTGCTCGATAAAGAGTTTCTGGTGTTTACCGATGACCGCTCCGAAGAGATGAATGTTGTTTATCGGCGTAAAGATGGTAATTATGGTCTGATTGTTCCACACGGAAAATAGCATGATCGCGGAGTTGACGCCCTATGCGTGCGGCAACTCCGTCGGTTCATCTTCTTTTAAGCGATAAAGACAAGAATTATGAAAATTTCGGAACTGTTGAATCCACAGGCCATCATCAGCGAACTTAGTGCTACCGATAAAAAGGAGGTTCTTGCAGAGTTGACCGATACCCTGTTAACGCAGGTTCCAGAACTGGAGCGCAGCAGGGTTCTTGAGGTGCTTCATGAGCGCGAAAAGCTCGGCAGCACCGGTATTGGTGATGGTGTTGCTATTCCTCACGGAAAAATTGCTGATCTGCCGTCACTGCAGCTGGTTTTTGCCCGGAGCAGTAAAGGGATCGATTTTGAGTCGATGGATGGTCAACTGGCCCAGCTGTTCTTTTTGTTGATTGCGCCGGAGGGCGCCGTTGGCGTCCATCTGAAGACCCTGGCACGGATTTCCAAACTTTTAAAAGATATCCATGTCCGCAAGCAGTTACTCGCTGCCGATGACGCTGCAGCAATTTATCAGATTATCCTTGCCAACGAAAGTACCGCGTAGACCCTTGGATCCGCCGCGCTTCGATGCCGGATCCTGTGATGGCGGCGGCCCCAGGGCAGCTGATCAGGTGTTGATTCCATGCAAACATTAAGTATCAGGGAGATTCTCGAGGAAAAAGAAGCCGGGCTTGAACTGGAGTTGTTGGCCGGTGAATCAGGCCTGGAAAACCTGATCACTTTGCCGCGGATTCAGAAACCGGGTCTGGCACTGGCCGGGTTTGACAACAGTCTGCACCCTGATCGCATCCAGGTGCTGGGCTCGACGGAGCTGAGTTTTTTGGCCAACATGCCTATTGATGAAGCCAAAAAACGGATTCGTGAGCTGTGTCAGCGTCGCGTTTGTTGTCTGATTGTCACAAAAAACCAGCAGGTTCCTGAGTCTCTTATGCATCAGGCTGAAATCAATGGAACCCCCCTGCTCAGAACCCGCCTGCTCAGTTCCGTTTTTATTTCCTTGTTGACACGTTATCTTGAAGAGCATCTGCTGCCAACCTCAACCCTGCACGGTGTTCTGGTTGATGTGCTTGGGATTGGGGTCCTGATTCAGGGCAAGAGTGGTATCGGCAAGAGTGAGTGTGCGCTTGAACTGGTGTTGCGCGGCTATCGGCTGGTGGCCGATGATGTTATCCGCGTGCGCTTCAAGTTGCCATCGGTTATTTTCGGCGAAGGGATGGACCTGCTCCATTACCACATGGAGATCCGCGGCCTGGGTATCCTCAATATCAAGCACCTGTTTGGCGTGTCATCGGTACGTGAACGGAAAAAGATTGATCTGGTGGTCGAACTGGTCAAGTGGGGGGATGATAAAGATTACGACCGCCACGGGCTCGACGAAACCACCTATCACCTCCATGGGGTAGAATTGCCATACGTACGGATTCCAGTGGCCCCCGGCCGCAATGTCGGTACGATTGTTGAGGTGGCTGCGCGCAACCAGTTGCTCAAAGAGATGGGTTATCATAGCGCGCGTGAGTTTCAGGGGCTGCTGGAGAAGCGGATGGCAGAAGCTGCTCATCTGCATGCTCACACCATCATCGGCGAGAACCTCGAATGAATAATCGCCTGGTTATTATCACCGGTCTTTCAGGGTCCGGTAAGTCTACCGCGGCGCGAGCCTTAGAGGATCAGGGTTTCTTTGTGGTCGACAATCTCCCCCTGGTGATGCTCCCCGATTTTATGGCGCGGGCGCGTCAGGAACTGTGTCAGCAGACAGATGTCGCTGTGGTTATCGATGTCCGTAACCGCACTTTTCTTACCGATCACGCCGGTACCTTTGAACATCTGCGCAGTGCCGGACATCAGGTTGAGATTCTTTTTTTTGAAGCAGCCGATGATGAACTGTTGCGGCGCTATTCGGAAACCCGCCGCGCTCATCCCCTGGCACAGGCCGGAACCGTGCAGGAAGGGGTTGAAAAAGAGCGCTGCCAACTGAAACTGCTGCGCGATGCCGCCACCCGGGTGATTGACAGCAGTAATCTCAATGTCCGCCAGTTGCGGGATCTGGTTCTGGAATACATCGGCACCGATCGTACGGCGCGCATGATTGTCAATATTGAGTCCTTCGGCTATCGTTATGGGTTGCCCCAGGCCGCTGATCTGGTGTTCGATGTGCGTTTTCTGCCTAACCCGCATTATATACCGGAACTGCAGCCGCTAACCGGCCTGGATAAGCGCGTAAGCGATTATGTCCTGTCCCAGCCCGAAGCCCGCGATTTTCGTTGTCACCTGGATCAGATGTTGATGTTTTTGCTGCCGCACTATCGCAAGGAAGGAAAAAGCTATCTGACCATCGGCATCGGCTGCACCGGCGGGCGCCACCGTAGTGTGTCGATTGTCGAAGATCTGTATCGACATTTCCCTGTTGCCGATGTGACTGTTCAGAACAGCCATCGTGATGTTACCAAGGGCAAATAAATGATCGGGATCCTAGTCGTCACCCATTCTCGCATGGCCGCTGAGCTATGCCGCGCAGCAGAAATGATTTTAGGGCCGCTTAATGCTCTGGCCGCAGTGAATATTGAACCTGAAACCGCTGTTGAAACTGCTCGGCAGCAGGTCCTAGGGGCTTATCGACAGGTCGGCTCTGATGGTGATGGCGTCTTGATATTGACCGATCTTTTTGGTGGAACGCCGACTAATATCAGTGTTGAACTGCTTGAAGAGGGTAAGGTTGAAATTCTCACCGGTGTCAACCTGCCGATGCTGATCAAGGGGGCGGGCCTGCGCTTAACCTGCGACATCAATGATCTTGCTGCTCAGTTGGCTGAATATGCCCGGACAGCGATCATTCGCCCCAGCGAACTATTGCGTTAGCCTTTACGGGTTAACGGGTGGACAGAATATGAATCTGGTATTGACCCGCATTGATAATCGCCTTATTCACGGGCAGGTTCTGGAAGCCTGGGTTCCCCATGTTAAGGCTAACTGTATTGTTGTCGCCAACGATGTTCTTGCTGCCAATTCTTTAAAAAAAATGATGATGAAAGCCTCGGTACCCAGCCGTATGCGGGTTGAAATCGCTACGGTCGCCGACGCCGTTCAACTGCTGCTGACCGACGCCCTCGATGGCTTCCGGGTGCTGCTGCTGTTTGGCACCCCGGTTGATGCGTTACGGGCCCACCGCCTGGGCTTAAACTACCAGCAGTTGAACCTGGGCAACCTTCACGCCGATGCCGGTAAGGCGCGCTTTAGTTGTACGGTTTTTCTTGCTTTGGAAGACCTCGACGATCTGAAATCTCTGGAAGAGGCAGGTGTCAACATTACTGCCCGTTGTATTCCTGCCGACACTGAGCGCCCCTGGCGTCAGCTGATCCCGGGCCCGCGGGAGGCAGACTGATGGCGCTTGAGCTGTTCATCGGTGGGGTGGTCGCGTTGGTCTGCGGTCTCGATCGGGTGGCGATTCTGCAGATTCTTATATCGCGGCCGATCGTCGCAGCTCCCCTGGCGGGATTGCTGTTGGGCGAACCCACCATCGGCTTGCAGATCGGGGTGATGGTGGAATTGCTGTGGCTGGCGCGCTTACCAGTTGGTGCCTCAGTGCCTCCCGATGATACCCAGGTGGCCATTGCCGCCACGGTCTTAAGCATTGCCCTGGGTCGACAACTCGATGCCCTGACTGTCGAGTTGATGCTCCTGTGCCTGTTGATCGCTCTGCCGGTCGGCAAGATCGGGCAGTACTTCGAACATCGCGCGCGCAACTACAACAGTATTCTGCCTGTCCAGACCGACCAGGCTCTGCAAAACGAGCTTTTTGGCCAGGTGCAGCTGCTGCATCTGCGCGGCCTGCTGAGTTTTGCTGCCTCATCGTTGCTGACCTATCTCACGATTATCATTTGTGGCCTGGTCCTGATTCCGCCGGCCTGGCCCTGGCTGCAGATTTCCATGTCCTATTCAGCCGGGTTGCTGCAACTGGCACTGCCGTTAATCGGGGTGGCGGTCATTCTGGGCACCCTTAATATCAGCCGCGCCATTACCCTGTTTTGTGCCTCCTTCGGGATGGCCTTTTTGCTGATGTGGCTGGTGCATCCATGAGGCTTGGTTGGCAAACACGTCTGCATGTCTGGTGGCGGCTGCTGTTTCTGCAGGCGAGCTGGAGTTATCAGCGTATGCAGGGGCTTGGTTTTCTGTTTGCGCTGATGCCGGGATTGCGCAAAATCTATCCTGAAGAAAAAATGCGCGAAGTCTCAATGCGTCACGCCGGTTATTTTAATACCCATCCTTATCTGGCCCCGTTGGTAGCAGGAGCAGTCCTGAAACTTGAAGAAGAACGCGCCGTCCATGGTGAGGACCGCAGCATCGACATCGATGATTTCAAAGAGATCGTCGCGGCACCTTATGCCGCCATCGGCGACGCCCTGTTCTGGGGAGGATTAAGGCCGCTGGCAGCGGGGATTGCTCTGTTTTTTGCAGTCAAGGGGATTCTCTGGGCACCACTGATATATTTACTATCGTACAATCTTCTGCCCTTCTGGTTCAGGATTGTTTTTTTCGAATACGGCTACCGCCATGGCATCGGGTCGGTAGATTATATCCAGCAACATAATCTGCCGGATTGGGCAATCCGCACCAAGGAGGCCGCCGTGGTCATTCTTGGTGGTCTTTGTGCCTTTCTGGTTTTTTCACATCTTGTGGATCATCAACTGCCAAGTTCGCCGGGGTTATTGACCCTGGTTCCGATGATTCTTCTGGGGTTGGGAGCGCGCCGCGGGATGTCGACCCTGCTGCTTATCTTCATCACCTGTACCACTATTTTTGTCGCCGGAATCTTTTGGGCCGATGTGGCCACTTTTTTAAAATTGTAGGGATGCTCTGATTATGCAGACACGCAACTTCACGATTGTTAACCGCCTCGGCCTGCACGCCCGGGCCGCCGCACTGCTGGTCAAGACCGCCAGCCGCTTCGCCTCTGAAATTACCATTAAAAAAGAGGATATGGAGGTCAACGGCAAAAGTATTATGGGAATACTATTGCTGGCAGCACCTAAGGGGAGCGACATTTTTCTGATGATTGATGGATCAGACGAAGAACTGGCGATGCAGCAACTTGCCGAACTGATTGAGGACGGTTTTGGAGAAGAATAGATCAACACAAGACATCTATCTGGTTGGGATCGGTGTTTCCCCCGGCATCGCTATCGGTCAGGTGAATCTGCTCGATCATCGTTATCCGGTATACGAATTTTTTATCGAAGCTGCTGAGATCGATGGTGAAATTGAGCGTTTTCATCACGCCGTAGCTCAGGCCACCGCCCAGCTTCAGCGCATCAAGGAGCGGGTGTCGGGGCAGGTCCATCTGCGCGAGCATCTGTATATTCTTGATACCCATATGCTGATTCTTGAGGATGAGATGCTGGTGGGCGCGACCGAGACCGCTATTCGTAATCAGCGCAATGCCGAAAGTGCCCTGCGTCAGGTGTTGAAAGATCTGCGCAGTCTTTTTGATAATATTGAAGATGAATATTTGCGTGAACGGCGCAGCGATGTTGATGCCGTTGGCGAGCGCTTGCTGCGGATTCTGTGTGGCGCCGCTGAGCAACTGACTGGTCGGGTAGAAAAAGAATCGATCATCGTTGCTCACGAGCTGTCGCCGGCAGAGACCATGCAGGTCGATCGTTCGCGGGTGCTCGGTTTCCTCACTGACAAAGGCGGACGCACTTCCCACACCGCAATCCTCGCCCGCTCCCTCGATATCCCGGCAGTCGTTGGACTGGAGACCATTACCTCCCAGGTCGAAGACCGCCAGACGATTATTGTCGATGGTGAGAGCGGGATTGTGATCATTAACCCTTCTGCCGCGACCATCAATGAGTATCAGGACCGCAAAAAGAATTTTCAACAACTTGCGCAGGAACTCGAAGATTATCGTAATTTAGAAGCGGTCACCACCGATGGTGTGCGTATTTCGTTGTGCGGTAACCTCGAAATGGAGAGCGAGTTCAAGCTGGCTCACAAGCATGCGGTTGAGGGTATTGGCCTGTACCGCACCGAGTTTCTTTATCTGGGGCGGCAGCAGCCGCCGACCGAAGAAGAGCAGTTTGATGCCTATTGCAGTGCTCTGGAAAAGATGGGTGGCCAGCCGATTACCATTCGCACGCTGGATATCGGCGGTGACAAGTTTGTTCCCGGATTAAATCTGGATGACGAGGCAAACCCGGCCATGGGGCTGCGAGCTATCCGTTTTTCGTTGCAGGAGGTAACCCTGTTCCGGGTGCAATTGCGGGCGATTCTGCGGGCCTCCGGCCATGGTCCGGTAAAAATCATGTTTCCGATGATCAGCGGCGTTGCCGAAATCCGTGCCTGTAAACGGATTCTGCGCGAGGTAACAACGGAACTGGAACATGAGGGGGTTGCTTGTAATCCTGACATCCCTGTCGGCATCATGATCGAAACCCCATCGGCGGTAATGATTGCCCCTTTTCTGGCGCAGGAAGTCGATTTCTTCTCCATTGGCACCAATGACCTGATCCAGTACTTTCTTGCGGTAGATCGCGGTAATCAGCATGTCGCTTATCTCTATGACCCCTTTCACCCGACGATTCTGCGCGCCTTGAAAATGGTCTGTGACGCTGCCCATGGTGCCGGCATCAGCGTGTGTATTTGTGGTGAGATGGCCGGTGAATCGCTGTACACCCTGGTGCTGATCGGCCTTGGTCTTGATGGCCTGTCGATGAATCCTTCCTGCGTTCCACGCGTCAAGCGCGTGCTGCGTCATGTGTCAAAAAAGCAGGGGGAGGAGTTGGTGGAAAAATTACTGCTGCTACCGACCAGCAAAGAGGTGTCGACTATGATCGATCAACAGATGCGCGCTCTGTTGCCTGATTTGTTTGTCTGTCCATTGCTGTGATAACAAAAAAAATGTAATAATAACAGTCACCGCGACACATCTGCTAGCCCTGTCTTTGCACAGAGTCGGCGATCCTATGCCAAGGG
>CAZMFD010000024.1:0-4450 GCA_964565445.1 uncultured Geobacteraceae bacterium | reverse complement strand
CAACCCTGTGCTGAACAGATACAAAACTTATTTATTTTCAGGAGGAATAAAACCGATGGCCATGACCGATTTTCTATTTACTTCAGAATCTGTGAGCGAGGGGCACCCGGACAAGGTTGCTGATCAGATTTCCGATGCTGTTCTTGATGCGATTCTTGCCCAGGATCCCAACGCCAGAGTCGCCTGTGAAACCCTGGTGACCACCGGGATGGCGATGATCGCCGGTGAAATTACCACGACCGCCTATGCCGACCTGCCGACCATTGTGCGTCAGACCATCAAGGAGATCGGTTACAGTGATTCCGCCATGGGGTTTGACTATGAAACCTGTGCGGTGTTGACCTCGATTGACCAGCAATCGCCGGATATTTCCCAGGGGGTGAGCGCAGGGGAGGGGTTATTCAAGGAACAGGGTGCCGGTGACCAGGGGCTGATGTTCGGTTTTGCCTGTGATGAAACCCCCGAGTTGATGCCGATGCCGATCATGTTTGCCCATCGTCTGACCAGCAAGCTTGCCGAAGCCCGCAAGAGTGGCCGTTTGCCTTTTTTGCGCCCTGACAGTAAATCCCAGGTATCGATCCAATATGTTGATGATCGCCCCACGCGCATCGATACCGTAGTGCTCTCGTCACAACATATGCCTGATGTCACCTATGATCAGCTGAAAGAAGCGATTCTGGAAGAAGTTGTCAAACCCAACCTGCCGGCAGAACTGATCGACAGTAAAACCCGTTACCTGATCAATCCCACCGGCCGCTTTGTGATCGGCGGTCCCATGGGCGATTGCGGTTTGACCGGGCGCAAAATCATTGTTGATACCTATGGTGGCCACGGTTCCCATGGCGGTGGAGCCTTCAGTGGTAAAGACCCGAGCAAGGTCGATCGCAGTGCCTCTTACATGGCCCGTTATGTAGCAAAAAACCTGGTCGCCGCGGGGCTGGCGTGCAAGTGTGAAGTGCAATTGGCCTACGCCATCGGCGTTGCGGATCCGGTCTCGGTGATGATCAACACCTTTGGCACCGGCAAGATCCCTTCCAACCGTATCGCCGAAATTGTTCGGGCCGAGTTCGACATGCGCCCGGCGGCGATTATTCAACAACTTGATCTGCTCCGCCCGATCTATCGGCAGAGCGCCGCCTACGGTCACTTCGGTCGCGAGTTGCCGGACTTTACCTGGGAGCGCACGGATCGGGTGGAATCGCTGAAATCCAGAGCTGGGCTGTAAAAACTTTTAGCCACCAAGACACCAAGATCTCCAAGAAGATCAAAAAAAACAAAACTTTTCTCTGCAGAGAAAAAGCCTTCGGGCTTTTGTCTTTACCCCAGGCCCAGGCTTTTCTTGGTGTCCTTGGTGTCTTGGTGGCTAATTTATTTTCCCCTGTTCACTCCAAACAGAAATTTCAACGGTAGATGTACACGGTTGCGCCAGGCGACTTCTGAATGATCAGCAGCAGGGTCAAGGTAGTAACGAAACATCTCCTTATTATTTCCACTGAGCTGGGCAATATATGCGGCTATCTCTGTTGCCTTGTCACCATAACGTCCTTCCCGGCCACCAATATCAAACCAGATTTTTAACCCGGTCAATTCCTTGTGATAATGTTGCAGGTCAGCTTTTAAGCTGTCCGGGTTCCACCAGCATGAGGGGGAGAGGGCGGCAACGGCGCCAAACTGGTGACTGCGGCCTAGTGCAATGTTAAGGCTGACCAGCCCACCCATGGAGGAACCCATCAGGGCGTTTGCGCTCGGCTCGGGGCGGGTGAGAAACAGGCGGTCGATGTGGGGTTTGAGTTCGTCGGCCAGAAAAGTTTCGTAATTGTGGCCCCGCGCGCTGATGATCTGCCCATCATGGCTGCGATCCTGATGGGCAAATTCGGCCAGGCGTTCGCTGCCGGCGTGATCAATGGCCACCAGAATCAGCGGTTCAATCTGCCCGCTGTCGATCAGATTCGCCAGGATGCGATCGAGGTGCCAAGCCTGCCCGGAAAAGGATTCACTCTGTGCAAACAGATTCTGGCCATCGTGGGCGTAGAGGACCGGATAACGCCGGGGTGCCGTTGTCTGATAGCCCTGCGGCAACAGGATGCGAATCCTCCGGGTGCATTGCAGCGCATGGGAGGGAAAAGCCTCGATGGTCAGCAGGTTGCTGCTCATTGATTGTTTAGACGATGAATGTCAGCGACAACCGCCTGTCCTTCTTCGATGGTCGGCGTGCGGATGATAAAGCCGTAATTGCCGATGGCAGCACTGAAGATCGAGTCGATCGCCTGGTGGTGAGCTATCGTTGCCCCATGGCGAGAGAGGATCTCATCAACACTGTAGGTGTAAGGCTTGCCGTATTTACGCCCGGCGTAATGGCAGACGTGTCGGCGTGAAATGTCGGCGTTAAAAGGGTGGCCCTGAACAATGTTGCTGTACTCGCTGAAAATATCGATGTCGTTGGCATAGTTGAACATATCAACGGTCAGCCCGCCGGGAGGGCGGATGTTGATTTCCAGGCCGATCAATTGATTCTCGGGGGTGCGGAAATATTCAACGTGGAAAAAACGCTCACGAATCCCGAAGGCTTTAACCGTCGCCAGCCCGGCTTTGACTAGATCCTCGGGCATGACGCGGGGGATGTGGTAGTGAAGATCAACCTCGTTGTTAACACTCTCCATCACGCCGCTGCCATAGACCAATGATGAAGAAAAAACCACCTGACCGGCCGCATCAACGAGGCCATCAAAGGTTTCAATCCCCCCGGTGACAAAAGGTTCCATGAAATAATCGATCGGCGGTTTGTGCGCAAAAAACTGTTCCAGTTCGCTATCGTTATTAAGGCGCCAGGTGTCGGCAGCGCCAACGCCGTTATCCGGTTTGACGATTACCGGATAGCTGTGGTTGGCGATAAAAGCGCGCCCCGCGGTGATGTCGTTGACAATGGTTCCTTCGACCACCGTGACCCGGGCCTGATTAAAAGCCTTTTTCATCCGCGATTTAAGTTTCATGTCCATGATTTCATCGCGTTTGATGCCGGGTGCATTGAAATCACTGCGTAGTTTGGCATCGAGTTCAAGCCAGTGTTCATTGTGGGATTCAAACCGGTCGATTTTACCGTAGCGGTGGGTAAAATAGCCGCAGGCGCGGATGACCTCATCATCATCGCTCAAATTTTCAACCCGGTAGTATTCGGTCAACGCCTGTTGCAGTTCAGGCGGGAGCAGATGGTAGGGCTCTTCAGCAATGCCGAGAACGCGGACCCCGGCGGCCGCCAGACGCGTCCAGAAGCTGACAAAATTAGGCGGGAAGTGGGGGGAAATACAAACAAAGTTCATGGGCGTCTCCAAAGCTGGGCCAGTTGATTGGTGCTCGTGTTTAAACTTAAAATCGGCTTTTGGGTCGACGGAATAACACGGAAAATTAAACCACTACAGCAGAGCAGCCATTGATCAAACAGGTTATCAAGTGAAGTTGCAAATTCTTGTGATTTTGTCGGTATTTTCAGTGCTTTCAGTGGACAACTGCCTTTCCTGGGTTACAAATTATCGACTAACGGATGATGTTCTCGCAAAAATTCATGGGATAAACCTTTTGGTTAAATCAGCGTAAGCGTCAATCCGCCGGTCGCGCAGAAACGGCCAGATGCGCCGTACCTGTTCGGTACGCTGCAGCTCCAGTGTAACGCACAGGACCTCGGCCTTAGCTGATGATGCTTGGGCGAGGATTTCCCCCTGGCAACCGGCAACGAAACTGCTTCCCCAGAACTGCGCACCGGAGGTCGCGCCGGACGGGTCAGCCTCAAAACCGCTGCGATTAACCGCCACCACCGGCAGGCCGTTGGCTATCGCATGGCTGCGCTGGATGGTGATCCAGGCGTCGCGCTGGCGTTGTTGTTCCTCGGCCGTATCATCAGGGTCGAAACCGATGGCCGTAGGGTAGATCAGCAGATCCGCCCCGGCCAGAGCCATCAGCCGTGCGGCTTCAGGGTACCACTGATCCCAGCAGACCAGCACCCCGAGGGTGCCAACGGAGGTTACAATCGGGGTAAAACCGAGATCGCCGGGGGTGAAGTAGAATTTTTCATGGTAACCGGGATCATCAGGGATGTGCATCTTGCGATAGCAACCGGCAATACTGCCGTCCTTCTCCAGCACCACCGCAGTATTGTGGTAGAGCCCCGCTGCGCGTTGTTCAAACAGCGAGAGGACCACAACAATACCCAGTTCCCGCGCCAGTTGACCAAAGGTTTCGGTGCTGGGGCCGGGGATCCTCTCCCCCAGATCAAAATGACCGGTATCTTCGGTTTGACAAAAGTAAAGGCCGCTATGCAGTTCCTGCAATACCACCAGCTTGGCTCCTTGGGCGGCGGCCTCACGAATACCTGTAACGCTGCGGGCAACATTCTCGTCACGATCTGCGCTACAGGGGTGCTGTACCAGACCCACTTTTAAAGTATGCATGATGATGT
>CAZMFD010000023.1:0-42228 GCA_964565445.1 uncultured Geobacteraceae bacterium | reverse complement strand
GATGCAGTCGCTTATCGGATTACCCAACCACTGGCGCAGGAAGAAATACAACAAATCACCGATGAACTGGAGGGCACGATTGAAACGGCTGGAAAGATTAAGGTGTTGATAGACCTGCAGGCATTTCCTCATGCCGACCTGGGGGGGTTATGGGAAGATTTAAAGTTCGATGCCAAACATTTCAAGGACATAGAGCGTCTGGCGCTGGTTGGTGGTAGTGAAATCCAGAGATGGAGCGTACGCTTCTTTTCCATGCTCACCTTGACGACCTGCCGCTGCTTTGGTGAAGGTCAGGTGGATGAGGCCTGGGAGTGGTTGACAGCAGGATGAGAGAAGTGCCGGATGAACTTATAAATGCAACACTCAGATGAAGGAGTCATATTTGGTTGAGACAGAGACAACGCAAATAATCAAATTTCTCTTCTGACTAAAACAGAGCGATCCAGCAGATTGCGATAAGAGATATGTGATGAACCATCAAAAAAGGAGAACCTATAGATGGGAACCCATTATATTGACAACGAATGCATTCTCTGTGGCACTTGCGTACCAGTCTGCCCGGTAATTGCTATCAGCGAAGGCGACCAGATATTCATCATCGACAAGCAAAAATGCACAGATTGCGGTGCCTGTGACGAGATCTGTCCGGTAGATGCCATTAAGTGGTTAAAAACCAAAAGTTAAGGGATAGTTAAGTACTGCTAAAAACAACGATGAAATGCTGAAAATCAGCCTGCAGCTGCTCATTTTTAAAGTCTTCGCTCATAGTGTTTGTGCAAGGCAGACTGGTAATCCGAACTGACGCGCTTTGCCGCATCATATTCCGGAGCTGATTTTATCAGATCAGCAACAACATTGACGCTGACTTCTCTTTTTGCCCAGTCGACTTTCTGAATCCAGGATGGTGAGATAAGCACTTTTTTACTGGCAAACCAGGAGCCGGTATCAATCTCAAGATAGGCTATTGACCAGGTTTCTTCCTCTAGAAGAAAGTCCGCGACACGGCCGACCTGGTCATCCTCGGCATGAAGATGATACCGACTCACTTCTTTACTGCTGCGGAGATTGGGGTGTTCGGGTTTCTCGGGCTTTTCCACATCAACCGGTGTATAGATTGCCGGCAAAGGCCCGATAGCCGTCGGTAAAGATCCCGCACTCCAATAGGGTTGCCATCCGTAATAAGCATAATATTGTTCTTCATAGTGCCGTGAAACAGGCACTTCGGTGTTGACTGGAGGACTATTTTTAATTTGTTCAAGACTAAGATCAACGATCAGATGCTGATTCTCTACGTCGATGCCGGTGACGGTGGAGGGTACGATCAGGACCTCTTGACCAAGTAGCCAGTTCCCGGTGCGAACAACAAAATAACGCGTAACCCATTGTTGATCATCAAAGTAAACCTGCAATATCTTACCGATTTCACCATCCTTAGCCTGAAGGTGGTAACCGGTTAGTTCATTCAGTTTAAATATCCGTCGCATCAGGGTCTCCATAAGCCATTATTCATGGCTTTTTCCGGTTAATCACCAGTAACTTTAACTTATAGCCTCAAGTTAAAGGTTACAGGTCCTCTTTGCCCTCCAAAATGTCAACATCTCGACCGAAATTACGGAACTCATCAAGATTGCTGAATTCGCCCCACGCTAGATACTGGTTCGGAGCATTGACGAAATGGTAAATATTTTCAAGAATATTAAAGTGGTCATGTTCCTCCTCGGCAATACGCAATAACACGCGCCGCACGGATTCATCATCCTCTTTGGCGGCAGCATCCTCATAGAGACGGAAACTTTCCGCTTCAACCTGCATAGCATATCGGTAACCCTCAAGATCTTCAGATAATTTGTCCGGAGTTTGCCCCCTCTCCTTCAACTCCTGGAAAACGTTTTTGGATTCTTCAAGTCCGGTCGATGTTGCCATCTCCAGAGGACCCGAGCGGTCTTTCAGCTTCTTGATCGTGTCATAATGTTTCTGCTCGTCCTCGGCCAGGCGTGAAAAGATCGTCCGCAAGCCGGCGGACTCGGATTCTGCTGCCTGCTTGGCATAAAATGACTTGCCATCCAGTTCCATCTCCATTGCATAGTCATAAATATTGATATTTTTTTCTTCATTTGCCATGTTATCCTCCCTGTTGTTCGAGGGCCTGATGATCGTCAACCATCAAATAACCCCACACATAAGCAATAAACAATTTGTCCAGACAAACTTAACTATCCCACCTCATCACTTGATTCGGTCAAGGGTTGAGCCAGGCAGAACATAGCTGCACATATAAATCCTCGACGTCCTCTTTCAAACACAGTTCCGTCCCCGGAGTGAGAAGTGCTGCAGCTCCTGCAGCGTTGCCGTAACAGAAGGCTTTTCCAAGTGACAGCTCACGAACCAGACCCAACACCATACCGGCAACAAAACTGTCACCGGCGCCGACCGAACTCTTCGTTTCAAGCTCTGGAGCTTTGACCCTTCGGCTCTTTTCGGCAGTAATCAACACCGCCCCCTCGTTGCCGAGGGTCAGGGCGATGACTTCGCATTGGCCATCTGCGATCATCTTCTGACAGAATTGGACTTCGTCATCGTCACTCTCAATCGGTCGGTCGGATAAATCCTGCAGTTCACGCCGGTTCGGCTTGACCAGATAAACTCCTTCATCAAGTGCGGCCTTCAAGGCTGCCCCTGAGCTGTCGAGCACCAGCCTTGCCCCAGCTTTGCGAGCCCACCTGGCAACCCGCGCATAAAAATCGTCCGGAACTCCGGGTGGCAGGCTGCCACTGACAACCAGATATTGCGGCACTGGGTCGAGGGCAGCAAGCAGATCCAGGCAGGCCTGCCATTCCTCTTTTGTCAGTTCCGGTCCCGGCAGAACAAAGCGATACTCATGGCCACTGTCCTCCTCGAAAACGGTAAAGTTTTCTCTATTGATGCCACTAATTTCCTGAATCCGGCATGGAACCTTCTGTGCCTCAAGAAGATCCTGCAAAAATGTTCCCGCAGGACCGCCCGCAGGGAAAATAGCAAGCGCCTGGCCATCCAGAGAGATGATCGCCCGTGCGACATTAATGCCACCACCACCAGGATCGCGATGAGTTATTTGTCCACGCAGTTTATCGGCCGGCCGCACTTGGCGGACCTTGATGGACAGATCAATGGACGGGTTCATCGTCAGGCTGACAATTTTATTGGTTTTATCAGCCATGGAGCAAACTCCTTAGTTGATGGTCCGATACTATCGGTTCCTTGAGCACTTTGATTATCGACAAATCCGGCATCAGCAATTCCAAAAAACCTCACATTTCACTTCCTCTGCGTGGCAACTTTGATTGTTCAGTCAATCAACCCTGCCTACGTGCAACTCCATTCCATTTAATTTTTACCTGGTTATTTAACGCTATCATTCAACCAAGAATATGCAAGGAATCCATGTCAATTTTGATACTTTCGAAAGAACATAAATGTTGAGAAGGCTCAGCATTGAGCGGCACCTACAAGGGACGTAATAGCCGTGCAATGAGGTCTGCTTACGGACGTCGAAGCAGCGCGGCAATGGCAGCAACACAGCAGTCGAAGAGTTTTTGCGATCTCATCGATTTTTACGGGCGAAAAGTTGCCACTTGAACAGTCGCTGTTATAGTGAAAGCAGACTGTCTCCATCCGGAAACTCTGGATAAGCACAATCCAGTCTGTCGAATTGCAGCCGAGGATTTTTTATTATGGCTGAAAAATTATGGACTTGAACTAAAGGCGCAGACATATACGCCGCACAAGCAAGGCCGCCGATTAACGCAGTTACGGCGGGGGGAGGGGGAACGGTTTTGCGAACGGAAATTCGATAGCATTTAAAGATAAAGAGGACGCGTGGAATCTCAAAGCATCGTTTATCCGACCATCATCCTCATTACCGGCATACTGGTAGTGTTAGTTATGCTCATCAAGTTGGCCTTCAATCGTGCCGGCCTACCGGCAATCGTCGGCTATTTGATACTTGGAGTTCTGCTGCGAGTGGTTAACGAACAATGGGGCTTCCTCGGTTCGGCTGGCCAGGATGTCCTCTTCTACCTGGGGACAGTCGGTCTGACCACTCTGCTTTTTCGCGTCGGTCTCGAAAGCAACCTGCGGGGTCTGCTCAAACAACTCCCTAAAGCGAGTCTGGTAGGTAGCTGCAACCTGGTTTTCAGCGGTCTTGTCGGTTATCTCGCCGCCATCTACGTTCTGGATATGAGCTGGATTACTGCACTTATTGTAGGTGTCGCTCTTAGTGCCACCAGCGTCGGCATTTCCGTGGCCGCCTGGCAGGACAGCGGCGACCTCAATTCACCACAAGGGGAATTTCTTCTCGACGTCGCCGAATTCGATGATATTTCTGCGGTTCTGCTGATGGCGCTGCTCTTCATTCTTCTCCCGGAAATTCACCAGGGTGGCAACGAACAATTGATCACTCAAGCAATGGGAACCCTCGGACTGTTTTCATTAAAAATTCTTCTCTTCGGGCTGGCCTGTTTTCTCTTTTCACATTATATGGAAAAGCCCCTGACCCATTTCTTCGTCACCCGCGAAGCGTCCCCAGACCCGATGCTCTCCGTTGTCGGCATCGGCTTTATCTTTGCCGCCACTGCCGGTCTGCTTGGTTTTTCTGTAGCTATCGGCGCGTTTTTCGCCGGTCTGGTGTTCAGTCGTGATCCTGATGCCGTAAAGATGGAGGCCTCCTTCCAGCCGATCTATGAAATCTTCACCCCCTTTTTCTTTATCGGAGTCGGGCTGGAGATCGATCCTGCAGCTCTGGGTGATGCCGTGTGGCCGGGACTCATCCTTCTGGTCGCTGCTGTTCTCGGGAAACTGGCAGCCAATGGTATCCCCCTTTATTTTCTCGAAGGGAGCTCCGCCGCACTGCTCATCGGAGTGAGTATGATCCCACGGGCCGAAATAGCCCTGGTCGTGATGTCGCGGGGACGTCATCTGGGCGATTGGGCAGTGCCGGAAAACATTTACAGCGCCATGGTCCTGGTGTGCGCAGTGACGTGTCTGGCTGCACCCCTGACAGCTCGCCGTCTGCTTAAAAATAAACACCCCCAATGAGGCATTCACATGGGGCATCTTGTGAAGCAGAATTTTTTATAAAATGGCGCACCAATAATATGCCCAAGCCTTATTAAACAGGAGCTAGTTCTATGATGACACCAGATTTTGATTTTATCAGTCCTCTATTGGTAGCGGCCAAAACCAGGGTTGTCTTGCTGGTAATCGACGGCTTGGGCGGGCTGCCTGTAACCGCCGGAGGACAGACCGAACTTGAAGCTGCCAATACACCCAATCTCGATATGCTCGCGGCTGAAGGCCTGTGCGGATTGCATGAGCCGATTGGGACAGGAATTACCCCTGGAAGCGGGCCATCTCATCTAGCTTTGTTCGGTTATGACCCCCTGCGTTACCAGGTTGGCCGTGGAGTATTGTCAGCATTGGGTAGCGGTTTTAATCTGCAAGACAACGACGTAGCAGCGCGGGGAAATTTTTGTACGCTGGATGACTCCGGTTTAATCACCGATCGACGTGCAGGACGAATTGATACCAACACCAACCGGGAATTGTGCAGCAAGCTGCGTGAAATCGAGGTGCCTGGAGTCGAGTTGTTTGTCGAGCCTGTCGAGGAATATCGCTTCCTGTTTGTTCTGCGCGGTGCAGAGCTTTCAGCAAGCGTAACGGATAGCGATCCACAACAGACCGGGAAAGAGCCGCGCGAACCTGATCCCTTGACTGCGGAGGCTGAACATACCGCGCAACTGGTACGAGACTTTCTCGAACAAGCGCGAGAAAAACTGGCGTCACATGATCCGGCCAATATGGTGTTGTTGCGCGGATTTTCCAGCCGCCCATCCTGGCCGATTTTCAGTGAAGTTTTCGGGCTGCAGCCTGCAGCTCTTGCCGGTTATCCGATGTATCGAGGGGTTGCGCAATTGCTCGGCATGACGGTTCTGAGTTGTGATGATTCGTTGGAAAGTAAAATTGCCACCCTGAAAGCTCACTGGGAAAAGTTTGACTTTTTCTACGTCCATTACAAGCCGACCGACAGTGCCGGGGAAGATGGCGATGCCGAAAAAAAACAACGCTGTATCGAGGCTGTGGATCGCAGCATTCCAGCTCTTCGTGACCTCCAGCCTGATGTGCTGATCGTGACTGGTGATCACTCGACCCCGGCGGTAATGAAATCGCATAGCTGGCATCCGGTACCGGCTATTTTATGGGCTGCTAACTGCCGACCAGACGAGGTTAAACGTTTCGGTGAACGAGCCTGTCTTGGCGGTGGTCTTGGTCCCCGTTTTGCTGCGACTGACCTGATGCCGTTGGCTCTAGCACATGCTGGAAGGTTACAAAAATTCGGAGCTTGAGCATGAGTAAATCTGATTAGCACTGATCTTCCGTCTACACCCTTCTCCCGGGGGAGAAGGTGGCTGCAAGCCCCCTCACTCTAACCCTCTCCCTGCAGGGAGAGGGGATAAAGCTGTATCTGCGGAAGATTGGTAATAATCAGCTGATAAAATGTCGCGTTTTTCCAACAACCTTCCGCGGCCTAAATTGTTGAAGGTGGGGTCGGGAAATCCTCATTCAACAAGCCTTAAAGCGTTTTTTCCCGGTTGCAACAAGGAGAATAAACATGACAACTGAAAACGATTCAATCCGCTGGTTCGCCGACTTGAATAATGATGACGTTGCGCTGGTTGGCGGCAAGAATGCTTCTTTAGGTGAGATGATTGGCACCCTCAAATCTGCAGGAATAAGGGTTCCTGACGGGTTCGCTACCACCTCAACAGCCTACCGACGCTACCTGGATGCAAATGACCTCGAACAAAAGATCCATGAACAACTTAAAAAATACCGTAAAGATCAAACCTCATTGAGCAAATCCGGCGCCGCCATCCGCCGCATGATCCGCAACGGCAAATGGCCGGACGACATTGCTCTGGGTATCAGCGACGCTTATCGTGATCTATGCCGACGAGAAGGCGAACAGGAAATCTCTGTCGCGGTACGCAGTAGTGCTACCGCAGAAGACTTGCCGGACGCCAGTTTCGCCGGACAGCAGGAAACTTTTCTCAATATCAGCGGAGAGGAAGACCTGCTTGATGCCTGCCGTAAATGCTATGCGTCACTGTTTACCGATCGGGCCATCAGCTACCGCGAGAATAAAGGGTTTGACCATATGCAGGTGGCTCTATCGGTGGGGGTACAGAAGATGGTGCGCTCCGATAAAGCCGGGGCCGGGGTCATGTTCTCCATCGACACCGACACCGGCTTTCCCAATGTGGTAGTGATCGATGCTGCCTGGGGACTTGGTGAGAACGTTGTAAAAGGAACGGTTACGCCCGACAATTATGCGGTGTTCAAACCACTGCTCAAACAGACAGATTTAAAGCCGATCCTACACAAGAAACTCGGCGGCAAAGAACAGAAGATGGTCTACGCCCGCAGTTCGAGTCATCCTACCCGTAATACGAAGACCACCGCGAAAGAGCGTCACTCTTTCGTCCTGTCTGACAACGAAATCCTGCAGCTTGCCCGCTGGGGCACCCTTATCGAAGCACACTATGGCAAGCCGATGGACATGGAATGGGCCAAGGATGGCGACACGAATGAGCTCTTTATCGTCCAGGCCCGGCCTGAGACTGTTCAGTCACGTAAAGAAGCAGGGGTCCTTAAAACCTTTACCTTGCAAGAAAAGGGCGAGGTGCTGCTCACCGGACTTGCTATCGGTGAATCCATCGCTACGGGCAAAGCCCAGGTGATAAAAAGCGCAGATGAAATCGAACGGTTTAAAGAAGGGAACATTCTCGTGACCGGGATGACCGATCCCGACTGGGTGCCCATCATGAAAAAGGCCTCCGGCATCATTACAGACCATGGCGGACGCACCTCCCATGCTGCCATCGTCAGCCGCGAGCTCGGTATCGCTGCGGTCATCGGCACCGACCAGGGGACCAGCGAGATTAAAGACGGACAGAAGGTGACCCTGTCCTGCGCTGAAGGCAACCAGGGGAAAATCTACAAGGGGATCCTTGCCTTTAAGGAGGCCGAGGAGAATCTTGAAGACCTTCCGGAAATCAAAACGCAGATCATGATGAACATCGCCAGCCCTGCAGCTGCTTTCCGTTGGTGGCGGCTACCGTGCCAGGGGATCGGACTGGCGCGTATGGAATTCATCATCAACAATACGATCAAGGCCCACCCCATGGCCCTGCTCAAATACGACAAACTCGAGGACAAGGATGCCAAGCGCCGCATTCGCGAGCTCACCCGTAATTACACCGACAAGAGCGAGTACTTCATCGATCAACTTGCCCAGGGCATCGCCACCATCGCTGCCAGCCAGTACCCGGCCCCGGTTATCGTCCGCATGAGTGATTTCAAAACAAACGAATATGCCGATCTTATCGGCGGACAGCAATTTGAGTTTTCCGAAGAAAACCCGATGCTCGGCTTTCGCGGTGCGGCGCGCTATTACAGTGAACACTACCGTGCCGGGTTCGCCCTCGAATGTGCTGCAATCCGCCGCGTGCGTGAGCAGATCGGACTTGATAATGTCGTGATCATGATCCCTTTCTGCCGCACCCTGAAAGAAGCAGACAAAGTACTGGAAGTGATGTCCGCAGAGGGATTGGTGCGCGGACACCATGGTCTTGAAATCTACGTCATGGTGGAAATCCCCTCGAACGTCATCCTTGCAGAGCAATTCGCCGAGCGCTTCGACGGTTTTTCCATCGGCTCCAATGATCTGACTCAACTCACCCTGGGCGTCGATCGCGATTCGGCCATGCTGAAGAAGATCTTCGACGAACGCGACGAAGCAGTAAAATCTACCATTGCCCAGGTGATCCGGGCCGCAAACAGAACCGGTATCAAAATCGGCATTTGTGGCCAGGCACCAAGTGATTATCCTGACTTTGCTGCTTTTCTGGTCGAGGAAGGGATCGATTCGATCTCTCTCAACCCTGATAGTGTCATCGGGGTCATCCGCCGCGTGGCGCAGGTAGAGAAAAAGCGGACATCCCGGGAATCCCGGCCCAAAGCCTGACAATGAGAGTCCGGAAGGACTCAGGTTCTCGCATAAAAACGTCTGGTTTTCGACATCTTCAGATCAGGGGATTGGCGCTTTGAACTGAAAACTTTTTATTCGGAGGATTGACTGATGAAACTCATAGGAACCGTGGGGCGCATTGGATCAGGCAAGGATACGGTCATCCAGTATCTGCACAAACGCTGTGGTTTGCCTATGTATTCCTTGGGAGACATGATCAGGGATGCGGCCAGAGAAGAGCAACAGGAGATCACCCGGGAGAACCTTCAGGAAATAGCCCAACGACACATCAAAAACCATGGCGAAGATTTCTTCGTCCGGCGTCTGATCGACAGATTGACAGAGGAGGCTCCGGACGGGGCTGGGGTTGCCGGTATCCGTAAACCCCTTGATGCAAAGACCTTCAGGGATCAATACGGCAGTGACTTTCTCCTTGTCCATGTCCGCACAGCAGACCCGGAGGTCCGTTTCAGGCGCATTCGCCAGAGGGACGACCCACGTGACGCTGAGGAATTTGAAGACTTCCTGGTGCACGACCAGCGTGAGGAAGACATGTTCCAGATCGGCGAAACCCTCCGCATGGCAGACGAGGTTCTAGCCAATGACGGCTCTCTCGAAGATCTGCACCAGCAGGTCGAGAAAAAAATTATCGATCCCTATTTAAAAGAACTATGCGCCTGATCACTCTTTTCCACCGGTATTCCTCTGCCTGGTCAACCTTGACAAGCGAGTAGCAGGTGATACGTTTTTTATGTAGCTGTTGCAGTACATGAACTTCAACAACAACATGTTCATATGTTTTGCTTAATTTTTCGAATAGGCGCTGTTAAATAATGAGTACTGATGAAAACACATATGGGGTTGTTTCTTCTGTTGTCGGTGGGGTTGTAGAGGCGCGCTTTCCTCACCAGTTGCCACCCATCAACAACCTTCTGGTGGCGGGTAACGATGATTCTATCCTGGTCGAGGTCGCTCTCCATCTCGACGATCACACGGTGCGCGGCAACGCCCTGACGCCGACCCAGGGGCTGGGGCTGGGATCGCCAATCCGCGATCAGGGATGCACCCTGGAGGCTCCGATCGGCCCCGATATTCTTGGCCGGGTTTTTAACGTCTTTGGCGATACCATTGACCGTAAAGATCCGGTTAAAGCCGAGGGCCACCGCTCGATTCACCAGGACTCTCCCCCCTTGAGTGACCGCGCCACAACTTCGGAGATATTCACCACCGGGATTAAAGCGATTGATATCCTTTCACCCCTCGAGCGCGGTGGCAAAGCCGGGCTCTTCGGCGGTGCCGGGGTCGGTAAGACGGTACTCATCACCGAATTGATCCACAACATGGTCGGAGAACATGAGGGGGTTTCGATTTTCTGCGGAATCGGCGAACGCTGCCGTGAGGGGGAGGAGCTCTACCGTGAAATGCAGGATGCCGGAGTACTCGATAACACGGTGATGGTCTTCGGACAGATGAACGAGCCGCCCGGCTGCCGCTTTCGGGTTGGACTGACCGCGCTGACCATGGCGGAATATTTTCGCGATGATCGTCGCCAGGACGTACTGCTTCTGGTCGACAATATTTTTCGTTTCATCCAGGCCGGCATGGAACTGTCAGGATTGCTCGGTTTGATGCCATCCCGGCTGGGATACCAACCGACGATGGCTTCGGAGCTCTCGGAACTGCAGGAGCGCATCACCAACACCGAGCACGCCGCGATCACCTCCATCCAGGCGGTCTATGTGCCTGCCGACGATCTCACTGACCCGGCGGCGGTGCATACCTTTTCGCATCTCTCGGCGTCCATCGTTCTGTCCCGCAAAAGAGCCAGCGAAGGTCTCTATCCGGCAATCGACCCCCTCGAGTCGAATTCGAAAATGCTGACCCCACAGGTGGTGGGCGAACGCCACTACCGCATCGCTCAGGAGATACGCCGCACCCTGGCCTCCTACGAGGACCTCAAGGACATTATCGCCATGCTCGGCATGGAAGAGTTATCGCGCGACGATCGCAAAACCGTATTCCGGGCCCGGCGCCTGGAGAGGTTCCTTACCCAACCTTTCTTTACCACGGAACAGTTCACTGGTACCCCGGGCCGCTCGGTTTCTCTCGAGAAGTCTTTGGAAGGCTGCGAACGCATCCTTGATGACGAGTTCAGCGATTTTTCAGAAAAAGCTCTGTATATGATCGGTTCCATCGACGAAGTCAGTGAAAAAGAAGAGAAAGAAGATGACGTAAAGACATCCACTGACGATTCCAACGAGGGCGAAGCGGCATGAAACTGAGCATCTACATCCCGACCCGCATTCTGCTCGAAACGGAAACCGCAAGTATCACCGCCACCGGCTTGAATGGCTCTTTCGGGTTACGGCCCCATCATATTGATTTCGTCTCGGCTCTGGTCCCCGGTCTGCTCGCTTATCGGCCGGCGGATGAACATGCAGACAGCGAGGAAAAATTTGTCGCCGTAGACCGCGGGATCCTGGTTAAGCAGGGGGACGAAGTGCGGGTATCAGTGCGCAATGCTGTAGCTGACGCGCCCCTGGAGGAACTGTCCGAGGTCGTGGAACATCGCTTCGCCGATCTTGGTGAGTATGAGCGCAAGGTTCAGACTGCAGTCGCACGGCTGGAAGCAGATTTTCTGCGCCGCTTTATTGAATTGTAGCGCTACCGAAGATTAAAACAATCACGAGGATTTTTTGACGGATAAATCAATGAAAACAGATCCCCATGGAGACTTCAGAGACAAAGTGAAGGAATCCCAGAAGCGCAAGCTGCGCGCTCAGCGCCAGGGCGACCAGGGGATGTGGTTTGGTTTCGGGATGTTCGGGCTAGTAGGTTGGTCGGTAGCGATACCGGCGCTGGTCGCCATCGCTGTCGGCATCTGGATCGATGCCCGCTTTGCAAGTCAATACTCCTGGACCCTGATGATGCTGGTGGTCGGCATCGCAGTCGGCTGTCTGAACGCCTGGTTCTGGGTCAGCCGTGAACGCACGAACATCGAGAATGAATTTCATCACAAGCAGAAAAACGATAAGCCAAAAGGAAAACAAAATGACCATTGAAACATGGCAGCTCGCAGCTTTTTTTACCGCCGGAGGCCTTATCGGTATGTTCTATTTCGGCGGATTATGGCTGACAGTGAAACGTATTCCGAACAGCAACAACCCCCACCTGCTGCTGGTGAGCAGTTTCTTCTTGCGGATGACACTCACACTGGCAGCTTTCTACGCCCTGATCCCGTGGGGATGGCAGGCACTGGCTGCAGCACTGTTCGGCTTATTGCTAATCCGTCAGACACTGACCCGGATCAAGGGACGAAAAAACAACAACCAACAACCAATAATAACTAACAGGTGAGTTAAGGCTCTATGGAAATTACCCCTGACGTCTTTATTTATTGGCAAAGTGGCTTTGTCAAACTCAATGCGACCATCGCCGTGACCTGGTTTAACATGCTTCTGCTGGGCGGAGTTTCGGTATTTGTGACCATGCGTCTGACTTCAGATGAAAACCTCGGTCGCGGGCAGAATCTGATGGAAGTGATCGTTGGCAATATCCGCAACCAGATCGGGGACATGGGACTGAAGCCGGTCGATGAATTTCTTCCCTTTATCGGGACTCTTTTCCTTTTTATTCTGGTGCCCAACCTCCTCGCTGTGGTTCCGGGCTACCGCGCCCCGACAGGGTCACTTTCGACCGCTACGGCCCTGGCCATCTGCGTCTTCGTCGCCGTTCCGGTCTGGGGCATCCGGCGCCGCGGCCTGTTGGGCTACCTCAAGCAATATATCCAGCCGACGCCCTTTATGCTCCCGTTTAACATCATGGGAGAGTTGTCCCGCACTCTGGCCCTGGCGGTCCGTCTGTTCGGAAACATCATGAGCGGAGCGATGATCGCCGCGATACTGTTATCTCTGGCACCGCTTTTCTTCCCGGTGCTGATGAACATTCTCGGCCTGATCACCGGCGTCATCCAGGCCTACATATTTGCTGTTCTTGCGGCCGTCTATCTGGCCGCAGCCGCAAAGATCCAGCAGGAAAATGAAGAAAAGATTGATCAACAATAAATAACAACCCCGTAGCAAAGGAGGATCATCTCATGGACAGTCTTGGTTGGGTCGCCGTAGCTTCTATCATCAGCAGCGGTCTGTGTATCGGCATCGGCGCCATCGGGCCGGCTATTGGTGAAGGTCGCGCTCTGGCCCAGGCCCTATCGGCCATGGCCCAGCAGCCTGATGAAACCAACACCATCACGCGAACCCTCTTCGTCGGTCTTGCGATGATCGAATCAACCGCCATTTACGCCTTTGTCGTCTCAATGATTCTGATCTTCGCGAATCCTTTCTGGAACCATTTCCTGAACCAGGCGGCTGGAGGCTGAAATGCTCATCGACTGGTTTACCGTCACGGCGCAGATTGTCAATTTTGTCATCCTCGTTTTTCTTCTCCACCGGTTTCTCTACCGACCGATCGTCAGACATATGACCGAAAGAGAGGAGAAAATCAAACAACGCCTCGAGGAGGCCTCGGATAAAAAGAATCAGGCGCAAGAACTGATCGAAGAGTACCAGCGCAAAATTGACGATCTCGAAAAAGAGGCCGGTAAAAAAATCGAGCAGGCACAGACGCAGGCTGAAGAACGTAAAAAGGAACTTTTGGGCGAGGCTAAGAACTATGTCGATGACCAGCGTGAAAAATGGCTGCGGGCCCTGGATAAAGAAAAGGAAGCCTTTGCCCGTGAGTTCAAAAAACGCGGAAGCCGGGAGATCCTCAACTATGTTCGCCGTATTATGAATGATCTCGCTGATGAACCATTGAACAATCGGCTGGCCCGCGTTCTTGCAGAAAAAATCGATCAGCTTAATCAGCAGGACAGAAAAAAACTACAGCGTACCGCCCGCGACGAAAAAGTAGTCGTCCGATCGACGTTTGAACTGGACTCCCCGGAAAAACGCAAACTGACGACAATCCTTCACGAGATCTGCGGAAAAGATGCGGATGTCACTTATCAAGCTGACGCAGAATACCCTTTAGGCATTGAGGCGCGTTCTGGAAACATTCGTCTTTCCTGGGGAATCGAGAGTTATCTCGATCAGTTGCAGTCACAGGTGTTGTCCCTGGTCGAAGAAAAAACCCATGAGCAAAAAAAGAACAATGGAGAAGGATCTGAAGAGCAAAGCGGGGAGAAAGAGAAAGAGAAAGAGAAAGAAGCTGAAGATGAGTCATGAATGTTCACAAAGTAAATTCATGCGCACTGATGGACAGAGGCAATGACCGATCACACCCTACAAATGACCCAATTACTTGAGGATACCTTCGAGTCTCTTAACCAGAGCCTGGAAGATTATTTTCCCGATCTTCACCCCGAGGTGTTCGGCCGGGTGAGCTATATCGGCAAAGGCATTGCGCGGGTACACGGCCTGGACGATGTCCAGGGAGAAGAACTGCTGGCCTTTCCCGGAGGAACGCTCGGTCTAGCGTTCAACGTCAATTCCCGTGAAGTCGGAGTGATCATGCTTGGCGAGTATGATCATCTGCGCTCCGGCGACGAAGTGCGCCGCACCGGACGGGTTCTCGATGTGCCGGTGGGAGACGAAGTCATCGGCCGCGTCGTTGATCCGACCGGGAGAGTCCGTGACAGCAAGGGTGGGCTACGCTTTCACGAACGGCGACCGATTGAGCGCCCGGCACCCGAGATCATGGACCGGGCGCCGGTGACCGTTCCGCTGATGACGGGTCTCAAGGCGATCGATGCCCTGATCCCCATTGGCCGTGGGCAGCGAGAATTGATTCTCGGCGACCGCCAGACCGGTAAAACCGCTATTACCATCGATACCATCATCAACCAGAAGAACAAAGGGGTGCTCTGTTTTTACTGCGCCATCGGGCAACGCGCCTCGAGCGTCGCTCGGGTCGTCGCTGACCTGAAAAAACACGGTGCCATGGACTATACGACAGTGGTGACCGTCCAGGGTGACGATGCCCCCGGTCTGAAATATATCGCCCCCTACGCCGCTACTACCATGGCTGAATATTTTATGGAGCAGGGAAAAGACGTCCTCGTGGTCTACGACGATCTCACTCACCATGCCCGTGCTTACCGCGAGCTCTCCCTGCTGCTGCGACGTCCTCCGGGGCGCGAGGCCTTTCCCGGGGATATTTTTTACATCCATTCGCGCTTGCTGGAACGCTCGACCCATCTACGCGAGGAACTCGGAGGAGGATCGCTGACCGCTTTACCCATTATCGAAACAGAGGCTCAGAACATCTCTGCCTATATTCCGACCAATCTGATCTCGATTACCGACGGACAGCTTTATCTGTCACCCGATCTTTTTCGTAAAGGCAACCTGCCTCCCATTGATGTCGGTAAATCGGTCTCGCGAGTCGGGGGCAAAACCCAGTTTCCAGCCTATCGCACCGTCGCTGGGGATCTGCGCCTGACTTACTCCCAGTTTGAAGAGCTAGAAGCTTTTTCACGTTTTGGAACACGCCTGGACGAGGACACCCGTAAAACCCTCGAAAGAGGAAGGCGGGTCCGTTCGATACTGAAACAGCCTCAGTACTCGCCACTTCCGGCTTCCCAGCAGATTATCGTACTGCTTGCGGTCAACGAGGGGATTTTCGATCAGATCCCCGAAGAACAATTGATGGAGGCAGAAACCCTTGTACGTGAAGCACTGCAGGAGGACGACGCGGTGGCGCAGAAGATCGAAGCCGGGGAAAAGCTCACAGAGGAAGATCAGGAAAAATTGCGCAATATGGCGCAAAAGGCCGTTGACGCGTTGACCAGGGAAGAAGAAAGCGAACCCAAGGATGACAAAACAATGCAGAAACACAAAGAAAAAGAGCAATAAACACGATGCAGACACTCCAGGGGATGGAACGCAAGCTCAAGAGCGCGGATGACCTGCATACGGTGGTACGGACGATGAAGTCCCTGGCCGCGGTGAGCATCCGTCAGTACGAAGAGGCTACCCGCTCTCTCGAAGAATATTTCCATTGTGTGGAAATGGGACTGCAGGCCGCTCTGCGAACCCACCCCCACACCGGTCGGCAGCCAGAACCGCGGACAACCCTGATTATCGTTTTCGGCTCGGATCAAGGGATGGCGGGACGCTTCAATGAAGCGCTCGTGGAGTTTGTTCAGAAACAACTCGACCCCGAAAAAGGGAGGATACTGGTCTGGGTCAGCGGAATCAAGATGCATGGACTGGCCGAAGATGCCTTCGACGGCACCGAACATCTTTTCCCCCTGCCCTCTTCTGCCGAGGGGATTTCCACCAGGGTTCAGGAAATCCTGCTGCATTTTAGCGAAATCCGTGAAAAGGAAGGAGAACTACGACTGATCCTTTTTCACAATCAACCGGCGGGAGGGTCAAGCTATCGGCAGAACCGCGTCAATCTGCTTCCGCCCGACAAACGTTGGCTGCGAGACCTCGGCGGTGGGGAATGGCCGGGACGGCAGATTCCCCTGTACAGGATCCCTTGGGAAGATCTTTTCGGGGCCTTGATCAGTGAATATCTTTTTGTCGCCCTTTTCCGCGCTTTTGCAGCTTCCATGGCAGCGGAGAATGCGGCACGCCTGGCGTCAATGCAGAGAGCCGAAAAGAATATCGAGGAAACCAAAGAAGAAATGAAGCGCCGCTATCACACCATGAGACAGAATGCTATCTCAGAGGAATTGTTCGATGTCATCTCCGGGTTTGAAGCCCTGACCCGAAGCGCAGGCCAATAAACATAATTCGAGCAGTAGGTTATTAAGGTACTAGTTCATAAAATCGACTTAGAATGTTGATATAATTGAATATTTATCGAGAGGACATCATGACTAGCAAACGTCACACTATTTCTTCAGATAAATTTGATGCGGTTATTTTTGACATGGATGGGGTTGTCACCCGAACCGCCCATGTCCATGCTGCCGCCTGGAAAAAGATGTTTGACGACTACCTTGAAAAACGCGCGCAGAACAATGGAGAAGATTACCGCCCGTTCAGCCTCGAAAAAGACTACACCCGCTATGTCGATGGCAAACCACGCTACGATGGTGTGCGTGACTTTTTACGTTCTCGCGGTATCGAACTGACCGAAGGGTCTTCTGAGGACAGTCCCGATCGGGAAACGATTCGTGGCCTGGGTAATCGCAAAAACAGTTATTTTCAACAGGAACTCGAGGAAAAAGGAGCGCAGCGTTACGATACGACCGCTGATCTGATCGGTCAATTACGCAAAGCCGGCATCAAGACAGCGATTATCTCGGCAAGCACAAACGCTCGTGCCGTTCTCGCGGCAGCCAATGCTACCGATTTGTTCGATGTCCGAGTCGATGGGTTGGATGCCGAAGAATTAGGAATTCCCGGAAAACCGGCGGCTGATGTGTTTCTGGCAGCGGCGAGAAAACTCGGGGTAACACCCCGACGTTCGGTAGTCGTTGAGGATGCCCAATCGGGAGTACAAGCCGGCAGGGCCGGCAACTTTGGACTGGTGATCGGCGTCGATCGTGCAGATCAAACCGAAGAATTGGCAAAATATGCTGATATTGTTGTTAAGGATCTTGTTGACATCGAAGTCACCATGGGCACCACAGAGAAAAACACAGAGAATTTGCCTTCAGCTCTGGATCACTTCAACAAAGTGACCTGTCAATTCAAGCATAAGCGACCGGTCATATTTCTTGATTATGACGGTACCCTCACGCCCATCGTCGATCGTCCGGAGGACGCGATTATCTCAAAGGAAATGCGCCATACTATCATGGCCCTGGCTGAATACTCCACCGTTGCCATCATTAGCGGTCGCGACCGCAAGGATGTCGAGAAACTGGTCGGCATCGAAAGTATCTACTATGCCGGCAGTCATGGTTTCGATATTTCCGGACCCGGCGGAGAGAAAATTTCTTTTCAACGCGGCAATGAATTTCTGCCTGCACTTGATCAGGCCGAAGCGGCCCTGCATGAACGCCTTGATCAGATAGAAGGCGCCCAATTGGAACGCAAACAATTCGCCATCGCCGTACATTTTCGACGGGCTTCTGAAGAACGCCACCCTGAGGTAGAAACAGCTGTCGACGAGGTTCTGGCCGACAACCCGACACTGAGAAAAACTGCTGGGAAAATGATCTTTGAGTTACGTCCTGATATCGACTGGGACAAGGGCAAGGCCCTGTCCTGGCTGCTGAAAAAACTCGACCTGGGCCGCAACAATATCCTGCCGATGTACATCGGTGACGATCTCACCGATGAAGATGCTCTCCGGGAAATCGAACATCACGGCATCGGCATTCTGGTGCGCGACGAAGAGCGCGCGACTCATGCCGGCTATATTCTTGAAGATACTTGTGAGGTACGGCTTTTTCTACAAAAACTATGCTATTACCTGGAGGATCTGACCGAATCATGAATAATTGGACCCTGACTTATGAAAACTTTGAACCCGAGCAACAGAATCTGCGCGAAGCCTTATGCACCATCGGCAATGGTTATTTTTGCACTCGCGGCGCCGCACCTGAGGCGACCGCCGATGAAACTCACTATCCCGGCACCTATTTAGCGGGAGGATATAACCGCCTCAAAACCGCCATTGCCGATCGCACCATTGAAAATGAGGATCTGGTTAACTTCCCCAACTGGCTGCCTCTGAGTTTTTGCATCGAGGGCGGAGCCTGGTTTGATCTTGCCGGGGTGGATATCCTTGAATACCATCAGCAGCTTGACCTTAAATGCGGGCTACTGCAGCGCAGAATACGCTTCAAAGATTCCGAGCAACGGATCAGTACCCTGAGTCAACGCTCTCTGGTGCATATGTCCCAGCGCCACATTGGCGCGCTGGAGACCAGCCTGACAGCTGAAAACTGGGAAGGGCTGGTGGAATTTCGAACCGCTCTCGACGGCCGGGTAAAGAATGGTAACGTCGAACGCTACCGGGATCTGGCCAGCGAACATCTTGAGCCGCTGATGTCCGAGCAATCAGATCCTGAGACCATCCTTCTTAAGGTCCGTACCAACCAATCACGGCTCGAGATGGCCCAGGCCGCACGCAGCCGCATTTTTATTGACGACAAAGCACAAAATCCTGAACGTCAACTGATCCATCAGGAAGGTTATGTGGCCCAGAGCTTCGAGCTGCAACTGCAGAGATCCGTCAAGGTACGGATCGAGAAGGTGGTCGCCATCTTCACCCATCGTGACGAGGCCATATCCGAATGTGGCCGCGAAGCCTGCAAAGAGCTTAAACGCAGTCCCGATTTCGAGCAGTTACTGAAAACTCATAGCCTGGCATGGAGCCATCTCTGGAAACACTTCAATCTTGAACTGCAAGGCGATGACCACATGCAGCAGGCACAGATCATTACCCGCCTGCATATCTTTCATCTGCTCCAGACCACCTCACCGCATACCATTGAGCTTGACGTCGGCATTCCTGCCCGTGGCTGGCATGGAGAAGCCTATCGCGGCCATATATTCTGGGACGAACTCTTCATTTTTCCGCTGTTAAACCTGCGTTTTCCTGAAATTACTCGATCGCTGCTCAAGTATCGCTATCGGCGTCTTTCCGAGGCGCGGGCCGCTGCCCGGGATTCAGGATACCATGGCGCCATGTTCCCCTGGCAGAGCGGCAGCAACGGTCGTGAAGAGAGCCAACATGTTCACCTTAACCCCAAATCAGGCAACTGGATCCGCGACAACTCGCGTCTGCAGCGCCATGTCAATGCGGCCATTGCCTGGAATGTCTGGCAATATTACCAAGTAACCGGTGACATGGAATTTCTGTCATTTTATGGTGCTGAGATGATTCTGGAAATCGCCCGTTTCTGGGCGAGCATGAGCCGTTGGAATAAGGACTGCGAACGCTATGAGATTCTCGCTGTGATGGGACCGGATGAATACCATGATGCTTATCCTGATAGCGATCGTCCAGGTCTCGACAATAATGCTTACACCAACATTATGGCAGTTTGGACCCTGACCTGTGCGATAAAAGCACTTGATACCATTTCTGAAGAGCGCCGTAATGAACTCTATGCAACCCTTGAACTTGATGACACAGAAATCAGCCAATGGGAAGACATCAGTCGTAAAATGCGTGTGGCTTTCCATGGTGACGGCATCATCAGCCAGTTTGAAGGGTACGAACAACTCAAGGAACTGGACTGGGACAGCTATCACGCCAAACACGGCAAGGTCATGCGGCTTGATCGTATTCTCGAAGCAGAAGGAGACACTCCCAATCGCTACAAATGTTCAAAACAAGCCGATGTATTAATGCTCTTCTACCTGTTTACGTCGGAGGAATTGTCAGAAATTTTTGAACGCCTCGATTATCCTTTTGCGTACGAAACCATTCCAACAAATATCGAATATTATATTGCTCGCACGTCCCACGGCTCAACACTCAGTCAGATTGTACATTCCTGGGTGCTGACCCGTTCTGATCGTGAAGGCTCCTGGAAGTTGTTCAATCAGGCCCTGCACGCCGATGTAAAAGACATTCAAGGAGGCACAACACCCGAAGGCATTCATCTTGGCGCTATGGCCGGCACCGTCGATCTGTTGCAGCGCAACTATACCGGCTTAGAGGCTCGCGCTGACATGTTGAACTTCAACCCCTGCCTGCCCCGTGAACTAGATGGTCTGAAACTGTGGATACGCTACCGCGGCCAGTCGCTGGAAGTGACAGTGACGTCCCGCCATTTGACGGTCAAGTGTCTCAAGTGCGGGATCGCCCCAGTTAAAATCTGCTGCTGCGACAAAGAATCAATCATTGAGGGTGGGCAAACATTGAGCTGGGATCTTAAGCAGTGGAATAACTAAGCGCGAGAAAAGTCCGCGCAGTAGCCTTTATACTGGCTGATTATTAACCTGGTGCACCTCCGAGCAGCATCAATCGGCCAGGCCAGTCATGGGACTATCCGGTACTGGATCCGCTTAACACAGTTCAAAACTGTGCGTATTTTTTCCTTCCCTCACCCTTGTTGATCGTCCAGAACCGGCCAAGTTCGATTATATGCTGGTATAATTAAATGAACAGGCCCTGCGGTTAACATCACAAGAATCGGAAAACACCGATACTCCATCTTGGGGGAAGGAGATGATAGCATGGTGGATGGAAGACAAAGGGTAATCATCGAAAACCTGTCACCACAGGTGGAAGGCGGTAAATTCCCGGCCAAGCGCACCCTCGGGGAGCTGCTGACTGTCAGCGCGGACATTTTTGTCGACGGCCACGATATCCTCAGCGCGGTTGTACAATATCGCCTGGATAACAGCAGTGACTATCTGGAAGCTGCTATGAGTCACCAGGTCAACGACCGGTGGACGGCGGCCATCAGAGTCCGTGAGCCGCGCGACATCTTTTTTACTGTCGCAGCCTGGGTCAATCATTTTGCAACCTGGCGGGTGCAGGTAAAGAAAAAGGTTGCTGCCGGACAGGATATTACTGTCGAACTGATGGATGGTGCAAACCTGATCAGAACCACGGCCAAACGGGCTGCAGCACAAGGTCAAGCTGAGGATGCCGCGATTCTTGAACCGTTCGCTGCACACTTAACCGAAGTTCCGGTCACAAAAGCCATCGCCATAATCGACGACCCACTACTGGCTGAGCTGATGAACAAGCACGCAGCCCGTGAATTGAGATCCCGCTTTCCTGAAGAACTCCGTGTCCGCGTGGAACCGCGACTAGCCGCTTTCAGCTCCTGGTACGAACTGTTTCCGCGCTCAACAGGTTCTGCCGGTCAACATGGCACTTTCCAGGATGTCATCCAGCAACTGCCACGAATCAGCAACATGGGATTCGATATTCTCTATCTTCCACCGATACACCCGATCGGCGAAACTTTCAGAAAAGGGCGCAACAACACCCCGAACGCACAACCCGATGACATTGGCAGCCCTTGGGCCATTGGTTCCGCCGACGGCGGGCATACCTCGATCCATCCGGAACTGGGAACCATGGCAGATTTTAACCAACTGGTGACAGCGGCAGATAAGGCAGGCCTTGCTATTGCGCTCGATATCGCGTTCCAGTGCTCTCCTGATCACCCCTGGGTTGCCACTCATCCTCAATGGTTTCAGATGCGTGCAGACGGCAGTATCCAGTATGCTGAAAATCCACCAAAAAAATACCAGGATATCTATCCGTTTGATTTTGAATGTGAAGACTGGCAGAATTTGTGGATCGCCCTGCGCGATGTGTTCCTGTTCTGGATCGAACAGGGGGTTAAAATCTTCAGGGTGGACAATCCGCATACCAAGCCCTTTGGTTTCTGGTTCTGGTGCCTGGAAGAGGTGCGCAAAGTCTGTCCCGATGCCCTGTTCCTGTCGGAGGCCTTCAGCCGCCCCAAAGTGATGTACCGTCTTGCCAAAGCCGGTTTCACTCAGTCCTATACTTACTTTACCTGGCGCAATTCCAAACAGGAATTGACCAGGTATGTCACTGAACTTGTCCGTACCGCGCCACGCGACTTCTTCTTGCCAAATTTCTGGCCGAACACCCCTGATATATTACCCGAATACCTGCAATACGGTGGTCGTCCGGCATTCATTGTCCGTCTGGTGCTGGCCGCAACCCTTTCTTCCAACTACGGCATCTATGGACCGGCCTTCGAGCTGTGCGAGGATGCCGCTATCGAAGGAAGCGAAGAGTATCTCCATTCGGAAAAATTCGAGATCAGAACCTGGGATCTCGGTCGCGCCGACAACCTGCAGTCATTTATCAAAAGGATCAACACCATTCGCAAGGCCCACCCTGCCCTGCAGCAAACTTGGAATATCGAATTTCTACAGGCGGAAAATGATTTCGTGCTGTTCTTTGCCAAGTTCGACGATGATATGCAGGATATTCTCCTGGTGGCCGTCAACCTTGATCCGCATCACCGTCAATCAGCCTGGTTGAACCTGCCGCTCAAAGAGTTCGGCCTTGATGAAAAACAACCCTACATGGTTCATGACTTGCTGGGAGACGATAAATTCATCTGGCAGGGCCACCGCAACCTGATGGAGCTCGACCCGCAAATACTGCCTGCCCGTATTTTCCATCTGAAAAAAAGACTCAAGCGTGAAACTGATTTTGACTACTTCATGTAAGCCCAGGTAAAGGAGCGCAACAGATCATGCAGACGATTCAATTGAGCCCGCAGAAAGAAGACCTGAGCTGGTATAAAGACGTTGTTATCTACCAGTTACATGTGAAAAGTTTCTGCGATGGTAATGGTGACGGCATCGGTGATTTTAAAGGCCTGCTTTCACGACTCGACTATCTTGAGAAACTTGGAGTTACCGCCATCTGGCTGCTGCCATTCTATCAGTCGCCATTGCGTGACGACGGTTACGACATTGCCGACTATACTAAAGTCCATCCGGACTACGGCACCCTGAACGATTTCCAGCGCTTTATCAACGCAGCGCATGCTCGCGGAATGCGGGTCATTACTGAGCTGATTCTTAATCATACCTCGGATCAACACGCCTGGTTCCAACGCGCCAGAAATGCGCGGCCCGGCACCAATGCCCGCAATTTCTATGTCTGGAGCGACACCTCGGCAGAGTATCCTGAAGCACGTGTCATCTTCCAGGATTTCGAGCTATCCAACTGGACCTGGGATCCTGTCGCCGGTGCCTATTTCTGGCATCGTTTCTACAGTCACCAGCCTGATCTCAACTTCGACAACCCAAAAGTCCACGAGGCCCTGTTCAAGGTGATCAATTTCTGGTTTGCGAAAGGCGTTGATGGTGTCCGCCTTGATGCCATTCCCTACCTCTATCAACGAGAGGGAACCAATTGCGAAAACCTGCCGGAAACTTATGAATTCATCAAAAAATTGCGCCACCACGTAGAAGAACGCTTTCCGGACCGCATGTTACTCGCCGAGGCCAACCAGTGGCCGGAGGATGCCGCCAAATATTTCGGAGACGGTGACGCCTGTCACATGTGTTTCCATTTCCCACTGATGCCGCGCATGTATATGGCTCTGGAAATGGAAAACATCTACCCGGTCACCGATATTCTCGAGCAGACACCAACGATCCCGGACACCTGCCAGTGGGCCCTGTTTCTGCGCAACCATGATGAACTGACGCTGGAGATGGTGACCGACGAAGAGCGGGACTACATGTACCGGATTTATGTCAAGGACTCGCGAGCCCGGGTCAATCTGGGCATACGTCGACGCCTGGCACCCTTGCTTGACAACGATCGTCGCAAAATAGAATTGATGAATGTGCTGTTGCTGACCATGCCCGGCTCGCCAATCATTTATTACGGCGATGAATTTGGCATGGGTGACAATTACTACCTTGGTGATCGGGACGGCGTACGCACGCCGATGCAGTGGAATACAGATGCCAACGCCGGCTTCTCACGCGCGAACCCACAGAAACTTTTCCTTCCCCTGGTCATTGATCCGGAATACAACTACACATCACTTAACGTCAAGACTCAGGAAGAACGCAAATCTTCTTTACTCTGGTGGATGCGCAGTATCATCGACTTGCGCAACAGCCACAGTTGCTTCGGACGCGGCACCATTCGCTTTCTCAAACCCGACAACACCAAGGTTTTGTGCTACGTCCGCAGCCACGACTCAGAGGACATCTGCGTTGTAGTCAACCTTTCCCACCATGCACAGATGGTACAGCTCGATCTGTCGGACTATGCCGGACGCATCCCGGAAAATCTTTTCAGCAGCAACCAGTTCCTGGCGATCGATAAAACCCCCTATTCTCTGGCGCTGAATCCTTACGGCTACTACATCCTGAAGTTGTCCGAACCGGGAGCTGGATCCGGACAATCCAAAACCTTGTTACCAAGGTTGTATGGTCGACAATGGCCGGCGATTCTGGACGACAAAAAGATCCGCACGACCATGGAAAAAGGGATTCTGCCTTCCTATCTGCCACAGCAGCGTTGGTATGGTGGCAAGGCACGTAAGATTCGCAAAATCAGCATTCGTGATTTGATTCCCATCGGCCAGGCATCAGACGTATCGGTACTGATGCTGGTCGATATTATTTATCATGAAGGCACCCCTGAGCTTTATATCCTGCCGCTAGCTTATCGTCCCGAAAATAAAGATCAGACTGATGATAATATCGTCATGCCAAAGGGTTCGATGGCATGGCTCAATCTTGCCGACAGTGCCGGGCCGATCTATGAAGCCGTCTACAACGAAAAATTCGGCATTGATCTGCTGTCAGTAATCGCCGGCCGCAAACGACCATCCGGTAGCCATGGTCGCTTGCACGCTGCAGCCAGCCGCCAGGTCATTCGGCTATGGAAGAACCAGGAAACAGATTTGACACCAAAACTACTGACAGCTGAACAATCGAACACCTCAATCCGTTACGGTGACCAATTTATCTTTAAACTATATCGCCGCACCGACAGTGGTATCCATCCGGACGTCGAAATGGTCAGGTACCTGACTGAAAAATCACTATTCAAACATATCCCGGACTATGCCGGTTCACTGGAGTACCGCAATAATCAGCATGAAGCAATCGTGCTCGGCCTGATGCAGCACTATATTCCCAACCAAGGGGATGCCTGGCAGTTCTTTCTGGAACTGGCCACTCGCTATTTCGACAGCGCGTTGACCAGGCTAGCAGCCAGTGAGATTCCAGCAAAAAAACCGCTCAGGCTGATCCCGTCGACTCGTTCCAGCCTGCCGGAGTCTTTAGCTGAAATCATATCGGGAGTAACTCTAGAGATGGCCAGGCTCCTCGGTCAACGTACCGCAGAGATGCATCTGACCCTCGCCCGTAGCCGTGAAGAAAGTTTCAAACCGGAAGCTTTTTCCAGTCTTTATCAACGGGCATTGTTTCAGGCAATGCAGAATCTGACGAATCAGGAACTGCGCCAGCTAGAGCAGTCACGTCAGCGTCTTCCAGAATCGCTGCAAAAGGATGCTGTCAGGGTGCTGGCTTTGAAACAGGAAATTCTTGCGCAGATGCGCCGCATCACCGGCAGTCGGCTACCAACCAAGAAAATCCGCATCCACGGTGATTACCATCTTGGCCAGGTCTTGTTTACCGGCAGCGATTTTGCAATCTTTGATTTCGAAGGCGAGCCCGTTCGTCCTCTGACCGAAAGACGCATTAAACGTTCGCCGATGCGCGATGTCGCCGGCATGGTTCGCTCTTTTCATTATGCAGCCTACACTGCCCTGCTAACCGGCAGCAGCGTCCGGCAGCAGGACATTGAGGCGCTCGCGCCATGGGCTGAGCTCTGGTATCGATATGTTTCTGCTGATTTCCTCCACGGTTATCTTGGCGTCATGAAAGATAGTGACCTGTTACCGCAAGATCCCGATCTGCTTGAAAATTTGCTGGTACCTTATTTACTGGAGAAAGCAGTCTATGAAGTGGGTTACGAATTGAATAATCGACCCGACTGGCTCATTGTCCCCCTGCGGGGAATTCAACAACTGTGTGGAGACTGAACTTATGACTGACAACAATGTGATTTACGGGAAGGGGCTGCTCACTGAGCATGACATATATCTGTTCAAACAAGGCCGTCATTATCGCCTTTATGAGAAGCTCGGTTCACATATTGGCCAGGTCAATGGAGACCGCGGCACACATTTTTCTGTCTGGGCACCCAATGCTGTTAATGTCCATGTCATAGGAGATTTCAACGACTGGGACTCTGTGAGTCACCCTTTAGCGCTACGCCAGGATAATTCAGGGATCTTCGAAGGGTTTATCCCCAATGTCGACCATGGAACCCGCTATAAATATTTCATCAGTTCACGCGGCTACGAATACCAGGCAGAACGGGGCGATCCCTTTGCTTTTTATTGGGAACTACCGCCTAATACCGCATCTATTGTCTGGGATTGTGACTATGAATGGGATGACGGAGACTGGATGACGGCACGTAGTCAGACAGATAGCCTGAGTCAGCCGATGAGTATCTATGAGATGCATCTTGGCTCCTGGCGACGACCCGGCGATGAGCCTGATCGTTTCCTTACCTATACAGAGCTGGCTGATCTTCTGCCCGATTACCTCGAAAAGACCGGTTTTACCCATGTCGAATTCCTGCCGGTTATGGAACATCCTTTTTATGGTTCCTGGGGTTATCAATGCCTTGGGTACTTCGCCTCATCATCCCGTTTCGGCACCCCCCAGCAATTCATGATGTTAATGGAAACCCTTCACAAGCGGGGATTTGGCGTCATTCTTGACTGGGTACCATCACACTTTCCTAACGACAGCCACGGACTGAATTTCTTTGATGGGACACATCTTTACGAACATGCCGATCGACGTCAGGGCTTTCATCCAGACTGGCAGAGTGAAATCTATAATTATGGCCGGAATGAAGTAAAATCGTTCCTCATTTCAAGCGCTTTTTTCTGGCTGGATCGCTTTCATGCTGACGGTTTGCGGGTCGATGCTGTTGCTTCGATGCTCTACCTTGACTACTCGCGCAAGGCGGGCGAGTGGATTCCAAATAAACACGGGGGCAGGGAAAATCTAGAGGCCATTGAATTCTTGCGTGCGCTGAATGAAGCGGTTTACCAAGAATTCCCCGGTGTCCACACCACGGCTGAAGAATCGACCTCCTGGCCGATGGTTTCACGTCCTCTGTATGTCGGCGGTCTTGGCTTCGGCATGAAATGGAATATGGGCTGGATGAATGATACTTTAAATTACTTTGCCCAGGATCCAATTAATCGCAAGCACCACCACCACAGAATCACCTTCAGCATCTGGTATGCCTTTAATGAAAATTTCATTTTGCCCCTGTCACATGATGAAGTCGTTCACGGCAAGCGTTCTCTGCTTGAGCGAATGCCGGGCGATTCCTGGCAGAAGTTCGCCAACCTGCGACTGCTGTACGGCTATATGTGGGCTCACCCCGGCAAGAAACTACTGTTCATGGGGGATGAATTTGGCCAGGTCAGGGAATGGAATCATGACACAAGCCTCGACTGGCATTTACTCGAGAACGACAGACATCGTCGCCTTTTAAGATGGGTGGAGGATCTTAACGCCTACTACCGTCGAAGCCCGGCGCTCTACCAACTCGACTTCAGCGAGGAGGGTTTTCAGTGGATTGATTTCTGTGACGAACAAAACAGTGTGCTTGCCTGGGTGCGGCGAGGCCTTGATGGTCAACCATTGCTGATCGTGATCAACGCGACTCCGGTACCCAGAAGCAATTATCGGGTTGGTGTGCCGGTGTCCGGTTTCTGGCGAGAGGAACTTAACAGCGATGCCTCTGAGTACGACGGTTCCGGATGGGGCAACCTCGGCGGAGTCGATTCAGTACCTGTACCAAATCACGGTTTTTATGATTCTGTTTCACTGAATCTCCCTCCGCTGGGGATTGTATATATGTCCGTGGATAACAACTGATAGCAGATCAAAAATCTTTTCTGACTCAAAGAAGGTCTGTTTTACTTAGCCTGCTTGCCCACACCTGGCTGGGACGATCGGTGGTGCTAATATTTGTTAAACTGCATTTTTTCAGCTACAGCGCCCGGCGTCATTAACAAGGTCACCCCGCCAAGTAATAATTCAATGCCGACAAAGAGACCGATCACCCAGGTTCCGGTTTCGGGCCAACCGGCAATAATGAGCACCGCAAGTAGCAAACTGAGCACTCCACTGACAAGATACCAGATTTTCGATTGCCCACGCCGTTGAAAGGTTACAGACAAAGCCAGTTGCATTACACCTCTGATCAGAAACAGAACGGCGAGCAGAAGAGTCAAGCCGATAGCGCCACTGACAGGATCAATAATCAGCAGAAAACCAACCAGAGAATAGAGCACACCTGTGGCAATCTGCCAGCTACGGTCTTCAGAAGGTTGAGAAAAAACATATGCGAGTTGTGCAACTCCCGCCAGTAGCAGCAAGACACCGAAAATCAGCATGGTCGTCAGGGTTGCAACAATAGCTGCTGCAATCGCCGCACCCCCAAGGATTGCCCAAAAAACCCCCAATATGCGGAGTCTGTTCCTGGTTTCTTTTGAGTCCATTTCAAATGCATCATCGGGCTGTTGAACATTGCTCATAAAAAATATTCCTTTTTTTTTGACGTTTACAATTGAGTACAAACTGCGGCTCCGTGTAAGGACTTTCACCAAAAATATTTTCTCAACACGGCAGTTCTAAAAGTCTACCAATCATTAGCGTAAATACAAGGAACAGCCGAACAAATACTTTTTTGGCTTTGCCGGCGGATAGGTTCTCAGGAGTCGATATCTGGATGTTGCCAGGCTGTCAACTGTGCCCATAATCGCAGAATTTACTTATTGTTCCTGCTCTGTATCCTTTTGTAGCAGCCAGCGTTTGAACAGGAAAACAAACAGTACGGCGAGGCTCAGCACGATAAGGGACACGACCACACTTGACCAGCCTGGTTCACGGATGGCGTGCTCCAGCGCGCCCTCAAAAAGCATGATAGCCAGGATGCCGGGGCCCATGCCGACGGCGGTACCGATGAGAAAAGAACGGGTTGAAATATCCGACGACCCGGCAACCATGTTAACGATTGTAAAGGGTGCGATCGGGATCATGCGCACCAGAGCGACTGCCAACCAGCCGCGGTGAGCGAGCTTACGGCTCAGGCGGTTGACCTTCTCTCCAGCCAACTTATGGACCACATCACGACCAAGCCAGCGGCCCAGCAGATAGCTGGCAAGCCCTCCTAGCAGACTACCGCAAAAGGCCAGAGCAAAGCCCGTGTAAGGACCGAAACTAAGGGCCGTAGCGAGAACCATCACCGTCACCGGAACCATAAGACAGCTGCCAATGACATAGATCGCCAAAACAAATGGCGTGCTCATAGGGCTTTCGCGAATAGCATCTGCCATGGCCGCCAGGCTGTCCATTGTCAACCACTCACCCAAAGGTGACCAGCGCCAGAGAATCGCTAGAAGCACCATCAGCGCGATCACCGTGACAAACCACCAGGCCTTCTGTTTGACCCTGGCCTCATCATCACGTGAATCTGAATTGATATCAAAATAATCAAGCCAACGGTCAATGCTGACAGGCCGTTCAGGATCGACGATTTCATTTACCGAAAGTATTTCAGCCAGAGTATCAGTTTCAATTTGCGGCAAATCCTGTAATGACCGCTCATTGTTATTCAATGCAGCAACCGTCGCCAATAGCGCTTCGTTTTCCTCAAGACCGGAAGCGACCTTCTCCCTGGTTGTACCAAGGTGCTCGGCGAGTAAACGGTTGCGAAAACCACTAATGGCTTGTTGAACGTGGGTTTGACCTTCAGCAGCCAGTGCAAGATTGCACTCAGTATCAAATCCCATTGAACGGTTATTAAGATTAGCTGAGCCAACCGTCATCAGGTCATCATCAATGACCATAATCTTGCTGTGGACGTTAATTATTTCTGTATCAAGTCCCTCGCGAGCGGGATAACAGATTTTTAATCTCTCGTGTTCATCGGCCTGGAAGAGTTTATTGATCAGGCGCTGCCGTAAAGCACCCATCGTTTCCTCTTCCAACCAACCCGAACAATTGCGTGGCAGGACGATAAGTATCTCTGGTCCATCCTCTTTGCATAGTGATTTTTCCAGAGCGGTGCCAACGACATAGGATGTCAGATACTGATTTTCGATATAGATGGATGATTTTGCCTGATCGATTGCATCAAGATAGAATTTTTCTATCTCACGGATTTCAGGCATGCTGTTAAATTTAGGAATCGTCCTGAGGATGGCGACGTGAGCCTGTTCCAGATCGGGGACAAAACCATCAGGCCAGGGATCCAGTTCAGTACCGTCAACAGCGGACAGTTGGTCGCCGGTTGCCTGTTCCCAGCGCATACGTGCCATCTCTCCCAATACTGCTGCAACCTTGCCATCTACCATCATCTGGACATCATGAAAGGGATTATAGGTCTTGCCGTTGTCATAACGTTCGGGATGCTGGGGTGCATGTTCGGAGGTATCCCAACGGCTGTTGGTCAAATCCAAACCGCCGACAAAGGCCAGACTGTCATCAATGACAACGATCTTCTGATGATGCGACGCACCGACCGGATGTTGTTCGTCAAGAACGAAATGAATCCGTTCGTGTATTTCCCAATTCAGATAGAGCAGTGGCCAGGTTTCGCGCTCCAGCGAATAGAACATGGCAAAATCCCACTCAAGAATATAAATATTCAGTTCGGGATTTTCGTTAGCCAGGCGCTTGAGAAAATCAGCGAAGCCATCTTGTTCATCGCCTTCATTGCGACGCAGGCGAATCCGGCTATCGACATCCCAACCAATAATGTAGATAGCGTATCGAGCCTTCTCGCAGGCTTCGGCAATAGCGCTAAAATAGGCCTCCCCATCAATCAGGAAGGCAGCCCTCTCAGCTTTAGCAAGCTGCCGGCAATTCTTGTCGTTACGAAAGAACATATAATCCCTATCACTTCCTTGTCTTTGTGATCTTGCGTTGGTGCCCCGGCTTATACAAGTTTGCAAAAGCAGCAACAGATGCCTACTAAAAAAATATCAAATGAAATGACTAAGTCTAGATTTAAAGTTGTCCAGGAGTAATAACCAGCTATAATTCTTGATACATATGCCCATCGTATCGATAAGGAGTTACCATAATGAAAGTCTGGCCTGGTCTGCCCACACCTCTGGGAGCAACCTATGATGGTTCCGGTACCAATTTTTCTCTTTTCTCTGAAATCGCAGAGCGCGTCGAGTTATGCCTGTTCGATGACGGGGGGGAGGAAAAGCGTATCGAACTGCCTGAAGTTACCGGGTATTGCTGGCATGGCTACCTGCCCAAAGTTGAACCGGGACAGCGTTACGGTTTTCGCGTGCACGGACCCTGGCGTCCCGCAGAAGGACACCGCTGCAACCACGCCAAGCTGCTCCTCGATCCCTACGCGAAAGCGATCGAGGGACAGGTCAAGTGGGACGAGGCGGTCTTCCCTTACCGTTTCGACAAGGGGCCTGAAGCGCGCAGCGACACAGACAGCGCTCCCTTCGTACCGCGCAGCGTCGTACACCAACCCCACTTCGACTGGGGTGGAGACCGGCGTCTGCAGCTTCCCTGGCACGAGACAGTGATTTACGAAGTCCACGTCAAGGGGTTTACCGCCCGGCATCCCGACATTCCCGAAGATCTGCGCGGTACCTATGCCGGACTGGCGCATCAGGCTTCCATCGATTATCTCAAGGACCTGGGCGTTACCGCGGTTGAACTTCTGCCAGTTCACCAGTTCCTGCATGACAAGCATCTGGTTGATCAGGGCCTGAGTAATTACTGGGGTTACAATTCCATCGGGTATTTCGCCCCGCATAACGAGTACTCTTCCGAAACCCGGCCCGGGGCCGTGGTATCAGAATTCAAGCAGATGGTTCGTGCGCTGCATCAGGCGGGTATCGAGGTGATACTCGACGTGGTCTACAACCATACGGCGGAGGGGAACCATCTCGGGCCGATGCTGAGTTTCAAGGGGATCGACAACCTCTACTACTACCGCACCATGGCCGATGACCGCTGTCACTATATGGACTACACCGGCACCGGCAATAGCCTGCATATGCGTAACCCTCACGTGCTGCAGCTTTTGATGGACTCCCTGCGTTACTGGGTGCTGGAGATGCACGTCGACGGTTTCCGTTTCGATCTGGCATCAGCACTGGCTCGTGAACTGCACGAGGTCGACAAATTATCAGCCTTCTTCGATCTGATCCAGCAGGACCCTGTGATCAGCCAGGTCAAGCTGATCGCCGAGCCCTGGGACGTTGGCGAAGGTGGTTATCAGGTTGGCAACTTTCCGGCGGTGTGGAGCGAGTGGAACGGCCGTTACCGCGACTGTGTACGCGACTTCTGGCCGGGACGTGATGAAGCACTCGGCCAGTTTGCAGCCAGCTTTACCGGTAGCTCGGATCTCTACGAGAATACCAGCCGTCTCCCCTTCGCCAGCATCAACTTTATCACCGCCCACGATGGCTTCACGTTGAAGGATCTGGTCTCCTACGATGAAAAACATAATGAAGCCAACGGTGAAGACAACAAGGACGGCACAGATGACAACCGTTCCTGGAACTGTGGTGTTGAGGGAACAACCGATGACCCCGAAATACTGGAATTGCGCGCCCGCCAGCAGCGCAATTTTCTTGCCACCCTGCTCCTTTCCCAGGGAGTACCCATGCTCCTTGGCGGCGACGAAATTTCTCGGACACAGCAGGGCAACAATAACGCCTACTGCCAGGATAACGAAATTTCCTGGTACAACTGGGAAGAAGTTGACGCAGATCTGCTCGCGTTCTGCCAACGCCTGATCATCTTTCGCCATCACCACCCGGTATTTCGCCGGCGCAGATGGTTCCAGGGACGCGAAATCCACGGCCATGAAGTTACTGATATCGCCTGGTTTACCCATGAAGGCGAGAAGATGGAGGAAGAAAACTGGGGCGAAGGATTTGCCAAATCACTGGGAATCTACCTCAACGGTGACGCTATTCCCAACCCCAATCCCAAGGGTGAGCCTGTGACTGACGACAGCTTCTATCTGATTTTCAATGCCCACTACAAAGCATTGGAATTTGCGCTACCGGATCCGCAGTGGGGCAAATCCTGGACAAAGGAGTTCGATACGGACAAGGGTTGGTCTGATCATGGGAAAACCCTCAAGGCGAAAGCTCGACTCAGCGTTGAACAGCGCTCTCTGGCGGTTTTTCGCAATGTTTCCTGAACCGGGCAGCATTGCCGTTCGTAACTCTTGTTCCACAAAAAGTCAGGTGTTCGGGCAGTGATTTCTTTGCGGGCTTGCGTCTTGAAACTCCGTGATAATGATGTAGAGTTGAAAAACCTCCATCATAAAAAGAATGAGAAAGCCTCATTATGCCGATCCACAATTCTGACATCGCCCGCATATTCAACCAGGTTGCTGACCTGCTCGAAATCAGCAATGCCAATCCTTTTCGGGTGCGAGCATATCGCAATGCCGCCCGTACCGTTCAAGACCAGCCACAGAGCGTCGCCGGCATGCTGGAGGAAGAAAGGGATCTTTCTAAGCTTGCAGGTATAGGGGACGATCTGGCGGGTAAAATTGATGAAATCGTAGAAACCGGTTCACTAGAAATGCTCGAAGAGCTGGAACGAAAAATGCCCGGTGAACTGGCAACGCTTCTCAACATCGCCCAGTTGGGTCCGAAACGAGTAGCAACTCTGCATCGTGAACTCGGCATCGACAATCTAGATGACCTGTCTGCAGCAGTCAAAGAAGAATCAATCCGCGACCTGGAGGGCTTCGGGGAAAAAACCGAAAAGAAAATACAGGAAGAACTCAACAGATATAAAAAAAGACAGACCCGCACCAAGCTCGCCGAAGCCGAGCCATTGGTGGCCCCGCTGCTCGACTACCTCAAAGCAATTGAGGGCGTCAAGCAGGTTGACATAGCCGGCAGCTACCGCCGCCGCAAGGACACAGTGGGTGACCTCGACATTCTCGTTACCAGTAGCCACAACAGCCCGGTGATGGATCGTTTAGAACAGTACGAAGATGTTACTGAAGTCTCTGCCAAAGGCAAGACCAAATCGACGGTGCGGCTGCGTGGCGGACTACAGGTTGACCTGCGTGTAGTCCCGCAGGTGAGTTACGGCGCTGCGCTCTATTATTTCACCGGCTCCAAAGAGCACAATGTCGAGGTCCGCAAGATAGCCATCGACAAGGGCCTCAAGATTAACGAATATGGCATCTTCCGCGGTGAAGGCGATGATGAAGAACGGATTGCTGGTGCCACTGAAGAGGAGGTGTTCACAGCCGTTGATCTTCCCTATATCGAACCCGAATTACGCGAAAATCGCGGAGAAATTGAGGCCGCCCGCAACGACGAACTGCCTGAACTCATCGTACGCGAAGATCTCCGCGGTGATCTGCATACACATACCAAAGCTACTGACGGCCACGCCTCCTTAAAAGAGATGGTGACAGCAGCTCGCGAACTCGGTTACAGCTACCTGGCCATTACCGAACACAGTCAAGCCGTTACTGTGGCCAAAGGATTCAACCGCAAACGCCTTGAACAACAGATTGGCGAGATCGACAAACTTTCAGATGAATTTTCGGGCTTTCGTATCCTCAAGGGCATTGAAGTCGACATCCTCGAAGATGGCTCTCTGGATCTACCCAACGACGTGCTCGCCAAGCTGGATCTCACCGTTTGCTCGGTCCATTCCAAGTTTCATCTCAGTAACGAAAAACAAACCGAACGCATCATCCGGGCCATGGATAACCCGCACTTCAATATCCTCGGTCACCCCACCGGGCGCCTCATCAATGAACGCGAAGCCTATGCGCTGGACATGGAGAAGATCATCTCCGCGGCCAAAGAGCGCGGTTGTTTTATGGAAATCAATGCCTATCCTGACCGCCTTGATCTCAACGACCGACACTGCCGCATGGCCAGGGAAATGGGAGTCAAGGTCGCCATTTCCACCGATGCACACAGCACCGAAGGGCTCAAAAACATTCGCTACGGTGTCGGCCAGGCACGCCGTGGCTGGTTGAGCAAAGACGACGTGCTCAATACCCGCAGGGTGGCGGATCTGCTGAAACTCCTGAAAAGGTGAGGGGAACAATGGCTGCAGATTTCAAGGAAAACCCGCAAACCGATTTCCGGAAAATCGAACATCTCTCTAAAAAACAGGCTCGAGAAGAGATCGAAGCACTGCGCGAAGGGATTGAATATCACAACCACTGTTATTACGTAAAAAACGATCCTGTAATCTCGGATGCTACTTACGATAAGCTGTTCCAGCGTTTGCAGAAACTCGAAGAAGCCTTTCCTGAACTGCAATCCGACAATTCTCCGACCCGGCGCATCGGTGCCGCACCTGTCGCTAAACTCAAACGGATCACACATCACGCGCCCATGCTCAGTCTCAATGCTGTGCTTGAAGAAAATGACATTGAAGAGTGGTTTGACTTCGTCACTCGCAGCAGCAAAGAAAAAAACCACAAGTATGTTGTGGAACCCAAGTTTGACGGCGTTTCGGTGGAAGTGGTCTACGAAGACGGGCGATTTCAGTACGGCGCAACCCGCGGCGACGGACAAACAGGCGAAGATATTTCCGCTAATCTCAGAACGGTGCGTTCGCTACCTCTGCAACTCCAGTCACAGGATATTCCACGGATGCTGTCGTTGCGCGCAGAGATCTTCCTGCCCCAGGAAGCATTCCAGCAAATCAACCAGGAGCGACTTGAAAATGGCCAGGAACCATTCGCCAATCCACGTAATGCTTGTGCAGGGATAGTACGGCGGCTGGCTTCAAAAACGGTTGCGCAGCGACCGCTGGATATCTATTTTTACGAAATCCTGCACTGCGAAGGCCAGGAATTCTCCAGTCACTGGAAGAAACTTGAGGCCTTCGCGGAATGGGGTCTAAAAACCAACCCGCACAATAAAATCTTTAGCGATCACAGCAAGATCACAACCTATCGCGAAAAACTCATCGCCCTACGCGACGAGTTGGGCTATGAAATCGACGGCATCGTGATCAAAGTCAACAGCCACCAGATCCGTGAACAGCTTGGCACCCGCCACCGCTCTCCCCGCTGGGCCATCGCCTGGAAATTCGCACCAAAACAGGAAATCACCCGTCTTGAGAAAATCGTCGTCCAGGTCGGAACCTCAGGAATTCTCACTCCTGTGGCATTGCTTCAGCCGGTAGATGTAGGCGGGGTGACAGTCAGCCGCGCCACCTTGCACAACGCTGACGAAATACGCAAAAAGGACTTGCGTAAAGGCGACCGGGTTCGGATCGCCCGGGCCGGAGATGTCATTCCTGAAGTGATCGAACGCATTGAGCGGCCCAATAAAAACGCCCACAAGTTCCACATGCCGGATCAGTGCCCTTCCTGCGAAACCAACGTCATCCGCGAAGGTGCCTATTTTATCTGCCCCGCAGATCTGCGTTGTCCGGCCCAGCTGCGAGGGCGGCTGCAACATTATGGTTCACGTGAAGCACTTGATATCACCCATCTGGGTGAAAAAACTGTTGGGCAACTGGTCCAACGCAACATGGTCACATCTCTGGCCGACCTTTATCACCTTAACCCCGAAGACTTGGAAAAGCTTGACCTTTTTGGCAATAAAAATGCCCGACAGCTGTATGAAGCCATTCAGGAGACAAAGAAACCTCGGCTGGACCGTTTTCTTTATGCACTAGGAATCAGACATGTCGGCAGGCGGATGGCGCAAATTCTTGCCGAAAAGTTCACTACCTTCGACAATATCCGCCAGGCAAGCAGGGAGCAACTTATCGAGATTCAGGATGTCGGCGAAAAAATTGCCGATTCCCTAATCAGCTTCTTCTCCGAAAACCAGGAGACGCTGGAGGATCTCGAAGATGCCGGTGTCAAGGTCCAAAAAATGCCTGGTGGAAATGAAGGAAAACTGCCCCTGAAAGAAAAAACCTTGGTTTTCACCGGGTCACTGGAAAATTACACCCGCAGCGAGGCGCAACAAGCGGTTGAAGATCTTGGCGGCCACGCGACTTCGAGCATCAGCAGCCATACGGACTATCTGGTGAGAGGTGTAGAGCCTGGTCAGAAGTTGGACGAAGCCAAGGAAAAAGACGTCACAATTCTCGATGAAAAGGGGTTTCGCAAACTACTTTCTTCGGCAGAAAACAAATGACAGCGATCTCTGAAAAGTTCCAGCGGGACAGCAAAGCACAAAGGGATAGACTTTTGCTGACGACAGGAACCCGCGAGCCCGACCGACCGCCAGTCCTCGCGGGTTTCTGTTCAGAGCTGGGTGATCCTCGTCGTGCTGTCACCTTTGATACACGAATTCAATGTTCAGCTTCTTTGCCGAGTTGTTGACCTCGCTCGACCTGCCATTGACGATAACGGTCAAAATCCTCCTGAGTAAGTTTTAACGCGAGTTTTAAAACAGCCTTATCATCAAGATAGCCGATCTTGGGAATCGCATCGGGCACCAGGTCGAAAGGCGTCACGAAATAGGAAACAGCACCGGCAATGCGCTGCATACTTTTCCATGAGATTTCCTGATAATTTTTTTCAGCGTAATCCTGGCAAAGTTTGACCATAATATGAAGTTCTTCCCAGACATCCTCGAGACCTTCAGGTGCGCTGCCCAGATTCTCCAGCCTGGATTTTCCTTTATAGGCTGCATAGACGATGTCATTAGCGTCAACATCTTCCAGACCCTGTTCATAATGTTGTTCGGCTTTTTTCCACTGGTCAGTGTAATTCAGATTTTCAAAGGCCATCATTTCCTCTCTTCCTGGTACAGATTGTTTAATTACCGTTCATTTTCCCCACCGTTTTCTTTCTTATCTTTCTTCAACACCCATCCAACCGCCATCGTTGTGACAGACAGTACTCGGCCCGTCATCGGGACGCTTTTAAGCGGATTTTCCATGATAGATGCTGGAGAAAAGGCTCAGCCAAGATGTTCGGACAAGTAAAGCTGAAGCCCCATCTGTTCGATCTGATCCTGCTGGGCTTCCAGCCAGTCGAGATGTTCTTCCTCGTCCTTAAGAATTTCTTCGAGTATGGTCTTGGTTCCGTTATCTCCTACTTCGGCGGCGAGGCGAATACTCTCGTTATAACCCTTTATTGCCGTGTCTTCCGCATTCAGGTCAAACTGGTGCATCTGATCTACCGATTTGCCGATAAAGATTTTGTCCAGGTTGGAGACAATCGGCTCCCCTTCCAGAAACAAGATCCGTTCGATCAGTTTCTCGGCATGCTTCATTTCGGAAATGGAGCGTTCTTTGATGATCGCCTGAAGGGTTTCGTAACCCCAGTCCTCACACACCTCAGCATGGACAAAATATTGGTTGATCGCGGTCAGTTCTTCCTCCAACCGGGTATTCAATGATTCGATCAGCTTTTCGTTCCCTTTCATTGTATGGGCCTCCTTGATAGAAAAAAGTTACATTCGTAACAAGCTTACCAACAACGAAGTCTTTGGCAAGTGGTCGCTGTCAAAATGTCACCAGCAATTAATTATCCGGCATTGTAGCCCATCATCGACTCACCACGGACAGACTCCACCCCGCGCATCAAGAATCCCATGACGGTCTTGATGATGCCGAACACTGGTTCGACGGTATGTTTTTTGTGCCTGGGTTTCATGCAAACAGGTTCCGAGTATCGATCTGTTCATGGAACTCTGACAGACTGCCGACGCTTAGCGACAGTTCAATACCCCAAGGATCGTAAACGGCTTACGGAGAACGACGTACCCAGACAGCCCGCATGCCCGCTGAAATCGCGTCAATCACATCAAAGGGATTGCTGGAAATTAGCCTGGCCACAGGAAATTATTCTGTTTCTTCACTTTGCTGCAAATGCTCGATCAGTCCCAGACAATTCTCGGCCGTTAAGCGTCCGATGGGTCCAGAGCTGTAGACCGCAACCATGATCGTGCCCTTGCGGTTCAAAATAAAACCGGTCGCGTGAAGGAACTTTTTCTCCCCCTCATAAAAGGCCCCGGTTAGCCTTGAAACCGCTTCAGCCTCAAGTCCATAACCCAACGGAAAAGTCAAGTTGTTAGCATCAACCATGCTCTCTGCAGCTTCACGGGAATCGACCGATGCTGCAAGGATTTCTACTTCAAGCTTGCGGAATTTGCCCAGTTTCTCTTGGAAATCAGCCAACTGCTGATGACAAAAAGGTCACCAGTCTCCGCGATAAAGCAAAACGATCCCCCAACGACCTGTGAATTTACCCGGAAGGGCCAGGGAATGTCCGTCAGTGGTACTCAACTCCAGTCCAGGAAAAAATGTTCCACTATCAAGTCGATTCGAGGATGCAAACGCCATTTTTGGCCTCCTTGATTTGAAAAGATTTTTAAATCGATTGTTTATCCGTCGGTTTATCAGGCACGAGAGAAAAGGTGTCCCTTACCTTTTCGTATAGATGTGCTAAATAACAAACGGCCCGCTAAAAACCTTTGAACTTTGGTGGCTGATTATAAGCATAACAAATGAGGAGCGAAGGACAATGCATTAGTCGAATGTGACCTGAACGATCTCGAAGATATTACCGTTCCGGGTGAGGAAGAACACTGGTATCGAGATAGCGAAATGACTGCTCATGCGGAGGCATTATCCAATTTCGTAAAGCCAATCCAAGCTAGACTCCGGTCCCCCGCAACAAACCGCTGAGCAAAGCGAGGAGGAAGAGAATCAGGAAAATGTAAAAAAGGATCTTGGCAACTCCTGCGGCAGCGGCGGATACTCCGGTAAAGCCGAAGACGGCTGCAACAAGGGCGATAATGAAGAAAATAACAGCATAACTCAGCATTTTTGCCTCCTTGTGATCCCGGGTAACTAAACCTGGATTATTAAACCAGCTATCTCTATGGAACTCAGATAGATGGCGACCATCAGATACAAAAGGCTCGGCAATGTCCGTATCGGGACACCTTAAATAGTCAAGAGAACAGGCAACAATTGCAGACAGAAGAGCGGTGCCAGGCTGGCTACTTCAAGGCCTCTTCCGTCTCTTCCTTGGCCTCACTCGCCTTTTCCTTGGTTGTGTCAATGGCTTCGTCAATTTCTTCTCCGGCTTCTTCAACTGGTCCATCAGGAGTCACCGCGTCTTCAACCGCTTCGGTGGTATCTTCAACGGTCTGATCAATAGCTTCGCCGGCCTTTTCTGCAGGACCTTTTTCCCGGCAGGCGCCAAGCGTTAGGCTCAGGGTTATGATGCCGGCAAAAATAGCGAGTCGTGTTAACATTTTCATGGTCTACTCCTTGGCAGAAGTTTAGAGGACATTCTTTGATCTTGTTCTTCATTAAATTAATAGCAAAGATGACGGAAACTGCAAGATATGATAGCGCAGGGATTGAAAATTATTAGGGTTTTATTGTTTTGCACCCGATCTCTTCACAAGCTGCCATCGAGCCAAGGCAGTCTTCAACCTGATCGAAACCGCTGTTTTTCAGAATCGAGGCGGCAATAATCGCCCTTCTGCCACTCCCGCAGAAGGTCATAATCGGGCGAGCGTTGGGGATTTTGTCGAGCTGTTGCGGGAGGTCGCCGAGAAAGATATGGGTGGAACCGGGCAAGCGTCCCTGTTCGATCTCATCGGGCTTGCGCACATCAAGCAAAGTAAATTCCTCCTTTTCCTCAATGCGGCGCTGAAGTTCTCCGACATAAATAGCAGGAATCCGATCATACCGGCGGCCACTGGTTTCCCATTCATGAAGACCCTGGTCGAGTACTGCAACAATCCGGTCATATCCGAGGCGCACCAGATATCTGGTAGCCGTCTTCCAATCGCTGCCACGCGACAAGACAAGGCCGAGATCGCGGTCATAGGGGAGGAACCACCCCGCATAAACCGGCAGCATATCAAGGGGAATGGCAAGACTCCCGGGAATATAGGCCCCGGCAAATGCTTCGGGGGAGCGTAGATCGATGACAAGCATACCTTCTTTTACCGCCTGATCGAATTCATCAGCATTGCAGGGCGTTGGCTGGGGGAAGTTCCCAAGTAGCGGAGGACCGGCCAGATTGTATTCTTCCATTTTTTTGAAATAGCTCGGTTGGCTGTGCTTTTCTGCCAATTTCATCTGAATAAACTGGTCGCGGTTTTTGACTTGGAGCGAGGGATTGTGCCTACGCTCGTAACCGAGGCTGGAGAACTCCCGGGAGGCCATGCCTGAGCCACATACCGACCCCGCTCCATGAGCGGGATACAAAAGGACTTCATCGCCCAGAGGCAGGATTTTGTCGAAGATGCTGTCGTAAAGCAATCCGGCAACCTCTTCGGCTTTGTCGGGGAAAAAATCGGTTCGACCAACATCACCAATGAACAGGGCATCTCCGGTAAAGACAGCGAGGGGATCGTGGCTGAATTCCTTGTCACTGAGGACAAAAGAAAGGCTTTCAAAGGTATGACCAGGCGTTGCGAGAACCCTGAGTTCAAAATTGCCGAACAAAAAGCAGTCACCCTCCCGGGTAGTTTCCCCGAATTCGAAGGGCAGATTCTCGCCGTGGCAGATGGCGGCGCCTGTCAGATTCGCTAATTCGCACGAACCGACCACATAGTCCTCATTGCGATGGGTTTCGAAAATATGCGTAATTCTAACACCTTCCCGGTAGGCGATATCGAGATAAATCTCACAGTCGCGGCGCGGATCAATAACTGCTGCCTGACCATTATCACCGAAGATATAAGAAAGATGAGA
>CAZMFD010000022.1:40000-42384 GCA_964565445.1 uncultured Geobacteraceae bacterium | reverse complement strand
GTCGTGGCGTCAGAATTCAGGTTGGTATTGAGATTGACATTGCCGGTTCCATTGGCCTGGGTAAAAGAATTGGTATTAACCTCTATAGGGGCCAAATCACCTACCGTATTACCATTCTCATCAAGGTTATAGCCCATGACGTTGTAACCTTCCGGGTTCACCAGAGAACCATCGGCATCAAAGCGAAAAGCCCCGGCGCGGGTATAATTATTGCCGGCGTTACCGGTCGTCGGGTCACTGACAATAAAAAACCCGGAACCTTCAACAGCGAGATCAGTATTGGTTTCGGTGTTTTCGAAGGTCCCCTGGCTGAAGATATTGTCAACGATCGACAAGCCAACCCCCCGGCCTACCTGGGAGGCACCGCCGGAACCGGAAATCTGGCTGGAAAGCAGATCACCGAAAATGGCGCGGCTCGATTTGAAACCAACGGTATTGGCGTTGGCGATGTTGTTACCAATAACACTCATGGCATTGGCGTTGGCGTTGAGGCCACTGACACCACTATACAGAGAACTCGATACTCCCATGGTCTTGCTCCTTTTTCGTCGAAAGCCGCGTCCATCGGTCGGCGGCTTGCGAACCTCCTCTAATGAGGACCGGTTCGGCGGGTTTTAAGCGATAACAGCACTGTCGATGTTGGTAAAGACGTTGTTTTTCAGTTGGTCCTTGCTCACGACGGTAACCACAGTGTCATTTTTAACACTGACCACCAGGGCAGTATCGTCAAGCATTACCAGGGACTCACGCCCCCCTTTCATATTGATCTGCTCGATGGCTGATTCCAGTCGTTGCATTTGCTGAGGGTTAAAGGCAATCCCCCGACTTTGCATGCGCTCACTGGCGTGGCGTGAGAACTTGATGTTCTCCGGCTCCATTTTGGTGCGCAACAAAGCATCAAAATTGGTTCCAGTTGCCGGCGCACGATCCGGTCGTTTAGCCGCCGGCTGACCACCCGGAAATACCGGTTGCGGGAAAATGTTGATGGCATCGGTCATCAGTTGCCTCCAGCCTGAGCAATCTTCCCCAGCGCAAAGGTGCCGCTGCTGGTGTCAAGTTGAACGGCGCTGCCGCTTAAATCGACAGACTCTACCCGCCCTTTGATCAAACTCTTGCTGTCGATGGTCTTCTCTTCGGCATCCATGGCGTGAACGATTAGGGAATAATCACCGGGAACCAGAGGCATGCCGGAATCGGTGTAGCCGTCCCAGTCGACAAAATACTGACCCGAGCTGGTTTCACGGCCGGTAATGGTGGTCAGGGTGCTACCGCTTTGATTCTGCACATAGAGGTTGACCTTGTCGGCCGGCGTATCCAGCTGGTAGCCGAGCTGCATTGATTCGCCATTAAAGTGGAATGCTGAACCTTCAGCAACGACGTCCTGACCGATCAGGCTTAAGGCTGACATTTTTTCCATCTCACCGCTCATGCGCCCAAGCTGTTCGAGGCTTTTGTTGGCATTAGTCAGCTGTTCAAGCTGGCCGAACTGTGCCAACTGGGCGGTAAACTCAGTCGGGTCAGCCGGATTCAACGGATCCTGATGCTGCAACTGGGCCACCAGAAGTTTGAGAAAGTCCTCCTTGCCCATCGAGACGTCCTTACCCCCCATACTGGTCAAGGGTGGAGTCTGTTCTGAAATAGCTGAGCTGATTGCTGTCATAATGTTATGCCCTCGCGAAATCAGGGTTTACCCGCGGGTTAAACATGGAGGCTGATTCCTCTACCGCCATTCTGGGTCAGGTGAGCCAATGGAATGGCCTGATCTTCTTGTAACTGCTCGTCTTCAGCATGCCGGTGGTCTGCTGACTGTTCTGCTCCATGGCGCTGGCGAGCCAGATCTTCGGCCTGCCCTTGCTGCTGATTCTGACGGGAATCACTACTGACCTGAAAATGGTCAATCTTCAATCCTTGTTCAGCCAGAGAGTGACGTAACTGCCCAAGATTGCGTTCAAGCACTTCCTGAACCTGCTGGGTCTGGGCATGCAGGTTAGCGCGGAGGCGATCCCCCTCAACCATCAACTCGATCCGCAGGGAACCGAGCTCCGCCGGGTGTAAACGCAGAACCATACGCCCCATATCACCCTTATCACTGCCGGACAGATGGGTCACCACCTGGTCAAAAATCTGACTATCGGCAACCTGCTGACTGGCGGCAAAAGGTGCTGCTGCTGCCGGGGCGGTGATGCCTTGAGCCGCTACGGCAACCGGTGCCGGTTGGCCGTGCAGATGGCTGTGCTGTGGGATGATCCCTTCAGCCACATCCCCCTGCTTGGCGTTGATAGCCGCCTGTGTCAAGGGAACTTGAGAGACTGATTTATCAACAGCTTTGGCAAAGAGCACCTCAGCAGATTCTGCTGCTTGTTGATTGGTCGGTGTCTGTTGTG
>CAZMFD010000022.1:0-39900 GCA_964565445.1 uncultured Geobacteraceae bacterium | reverse complement strand
GCAAAGAGCACCTCAGCAGATTCTGCTGCTTGTTGATTGGTCGGTGTCTGTTGTGCCTGTTGTGCCTGTTGTGCCTGTTGTGCCTGTTGCTGTGCTTGCTGTGTCAGGTGTATCTGGCGCCCACTTTCAGTTAGCTGAGGCTGACCTGATTGTGGTTGACGTGGTTTGAGCAACTCGCTGAAACGGGCTTCGAGTGAGGTCTCCGGTGATTGCTGGCGAGCAGAGAGTTCGGCACTACTGACAGCAGTTGCCGCCATCCGGGTTCCTTTGGCCTCACCTTCTGCCTTGACCGGATCAGCGCTGTTGTCGGCCGCGGTCAGGGTGGCACGCAATTGTGCCAGACGCTCGCGGATCTGCTCGACCTTTTGTGCGGCGACCAGTTGTCCGGGCGGTAATTCGCCACCGATCTCCTTGCCGGAAGGATTCCGGAACTGTTGCTGCTGTTCTTGATACTGGCTGAACCAGGCGATCAACTCTTCTACTTTGTGATCGAGGGTGACATCATGCTGATCCGTCTTTACATCCTGTTCTTCGGACGGCACCCCTTGCTCATCGGCCTGCTCTGCGACGACCACTGGGATGTGAAACTGCCACTCGGGCAGAACCTCTTCAACCAGGTCGACCAGTTGTTGTAACTTGGCGTGATCCATTGAGTTCGGAACCATTCCCTGCTCAAGCAGCAGCGCCAAACCGTCAAGCACTTCCACATCCAGTTGCTCCAGCAGATCCTGCTGTTCTGCTGGCAGTTCGAGCAGTTGGCCGGCATCGCTGCCTAACAACTCAGCTAAATGAGTCAGCAAAACGCCTTTTCCCGGCAGCCCGGGCAAACCGGGATGTTCCTGCTCAGGTGTCTGATAAACCACCTGCTGTTGCTCTTGCGCCAGGGCCTGACCAAAAAGCTGCCCTTGTCCTGCCGGCGCTTTTCCACCAGTCTTGATATTGCCCGCCTGGGGGGCCGGCGCAATCATCATCGCTGCATTCATCATCGCTGTTTCACCTCCTTTCCTTTGTACATTCGCTATCGGATTAATTTCCCAGCGTGTCATCTACCGACAGATCGGTAAAAGCCTTACTCAGTTTGATTGCCGTTTCGGCGTTGAGTCGTTCCATGATCTGTCCGGCAGTTTTCTTCTTGATACCAAGGAGCAGATTAACCGCCATTCCAGTTTCCAGCTCGCTGATCAGCAGCGCCGCCTGTTGGGGATTCATACGCTCGTAAATCATGCTCAATTCTTCGATCCTGGCATTCTCTTTGGCATCACGTTGGTCAAGAAGTTCGTTCAGCTCGGTACGCAAACGTTGCATGGCGGCGATTTTCTTATCGACCTCGTCCTCCAGGGTCTTTAGCTCCAATTCACGCCCTTGCAACTGTTCTTCCCGAGCGCTCAAGCGCTCGTCGCGTTCCTTGATCGCGGCAAGAATCCGGCGTTCCTCTACCGAGGTAAATTGTTCATCGCTGGTAAAAGAAAAAAGTGGCGATTGCAGCAGCAGGATGCTGCCGATGGCAAGAGTGGCAATAGTCCAGAGCCGTTTTTTCATGGCATCGTCCCCTTGTTGCGCAGACTGATTTCATCGAGTTGAATACGCTCTTTGCGCTCCTGCTCGCGGCGAAATTCAGCCTCCTGACGTTCTTTGAGTTTGTCCATGACCTGCCGGTCACGCGCCGCTTTAAGCAACGTCTCACGCTGCTTGACAATCTTTTTTTCCAATCCAAGAAGCTGGGCCTGCAATTGAACAGTGAGGTGCCGACAATGATTAATGCGGCTTTCATAAATCTCAATCTCTGCGATGGTCAGCCCTTCTTCCTGTCGCTGTTTAAGCGCCTGATCCTGATCGTTCAACTCCTGCTGCTGGGTGGCAATGGCAGCGGCCAACTCCTGCTGCTGCTGCTGGCTTACTGCCAGGGCCTGCTGCGCTTGCTCCTCGAGGGTCGTGCGGTAATCAAGAACTGTCTGCAGTTTGAACTTTTCTGCCATCAATTAACCTTCCCGTGGCGCTTTACGACGATCAAGCACCAGTGCGTTCATTTGTTCCCTGGTCGTTTCCAGGTCAAAGGATTCATCCATTTCCTGGCGTAAAAAATCGTTCACCGCATCAATGCGGCCGATGGCGTAGTCAATCTTTTTATTGCTTCCCTCGGCGTAAGCACCGATATTAATCAGGTCTTCGGCCTCTTTGTGAACGGCCATAATTTCGCGGATATTTCCGGCCAGTTGCTGATGCTCCTTGGTGACGATATCGCGCATGACGCGACTGGCGGAAGCCAGCACATCAATGGCCGGATAATGATTGCGGGCTGCCAGATCGCGTGACAGGACAATATGTCCATCAAGGATCGAGCGCACTGAATCGGCCACCGGTTCATTCATGTCATCCCCTTCGACGAGTACGGTGTAAAGGCCGGTGATGCTGCCCTTGTTCTTAAAATTACCGGCGCGTTCGAGCAACTTCGGCAGGGTGGCAAATACCGACGGGGTATATCCTTTGGTGGTTGGCGGCTCGCCGATAGCCAGGCCGACTTCACGCATCGCCATGGCAAAGCGCGTGACCGAATCCATCAACAACAGCACATCTTTGCCTTGAGCGCAGAAATATTCAGCGATCGTGGTGGCGACAAAAGCACCGCGCATGCGCAGCAGCGGCGACTGATCGGAGGTCGCTGTCACCACCACCGAGCGCGCCAGACCCTCCGGGCCCAGATCACGCTCGATAAATTCCCGCACCTCACGACCGCGCTCGCCAATCAGCGCAATGACATTGACATCGGCCTTGGTATGCTTGGCGAGCATCCCTAACAACACGCTCTTACCGACCCCGGAACCGGCCATAATCCCCATGCGCTGCCCGGTTCCACAGGTCAACAAGGAGTTGATCGCCCGCACTCCCAGATCAAGGGGCGCGACAATCGGTTTGCGCGCCATCGGACTCGACGGCAGAGCGTAAAGGGGACATTCATCGGTACAGGGTTCCAGCGGCATTTCATCCAGAGGACGGCCAAGGGCATCCAGCACCCGCCCGAGCAACTGCTCACCGACCGCCAGGGTCGCGCTGCTGCGCACTACCTGAATCAGACAGCCGGGGCCTAAGCCCCGCAATTCCCCCAGAGGCATCAACAATGCCCGGGAATCACGGAAGCCAACCACCTCAGCCGGAATCGCCGGACCACCGTCGTGAGGCAGGAGTTCACACAAGGTGCCGACGGTCGCCGCTGGACAATAGCCTTCGACCACCAGGCCGACGATCTGAATGACCTTACCGCTGACCTTGTAAGGATTAACAGCTTTGACCCGCTGGACCAGATCGATCATTGATTGCCTGTCATTGCTTCGCTAAGGGCTTGCCGAATAGCTGCCAACTGGGTTTCCAGGGTGGCATCCACTTCGCCGAGGTCAGATTCAATCTTGCAACCACCAGCTGTCACCGCAGGATCGGCTTCGATCATCAGGTTTTTCAGGCCACTGATACTTGCTAAAAACAAAGGTTTGTGTTCATTGACGGCGGCCAGATCATCCGCATTAACCTTGATCCGATAATGATCGGCGCGCACCGAGGCTTTTAAGGCCTCAGCAATCACCTGATTGATGATGTCGGCGTGAACACTGACCTCACGCTGGATAACCTGCTCAGCAATGGCCATCACCAGACGCAACATATCATCGCGGCTGTTCTGAGCCATCTGGGTGCGCAACTGGTCAACTTGTTTCAGTGCCGCTGCCAGCGCCTTGGCTGATGATTCCAGCTTAGCTGCCGCTGCACTCATGGCATCACGCTGACCTCGGGCATAGGCCTCGTCAATATCCTTTTTCGTCAGCGCAGATGCTGCTGTCGTTGGAGAAGCGTTGGCAACAGCAGCTTTGCCCTTTAGCGGCTGATCAACCACAAAAGCGTGGGTTGCTGCGGTCAGGGTACCGCCCTCACCGAAAGACCCGAAATGAAACTCTTTGACCTCGGCTATTTCGGTCTCACGATAGATCTTAGACAAGTTCATCGCCACCACCACCTCGGCCGGGGATAACAATTGTGCCCTCTTCTTCAAGTTTCAGGGCCACCTTCACCACTTCCATCTGCATTGTTTCAACCTCGGACAGCTTGCGCGGCCCCATAGCCTCGAGATCTTCTATAATCATGTCGGCAGCCCGCTGTGAAATATTGGAGAAAATCTTGTTTTTTACTGCATCGCTGGCGGTTTTCAGGGCCAGGGTCAGCATGTCGGTGCTGACCTCACGCAGCATCGCCTGCATGCCGCGGCTATCGATAGCAACGAGATCCTCAAAGGTGAACATCCGCCGCCGGATTTCTTCTGCCATTTCGGGATCGGTCGCTTCAATACTGGTGAGAATATACTGATCAGCACCTTTTTCCATCTTGCCGAGAATCTCAACAACCTTCTCAATCCCCCCGACCTGCTTGTGATCATGCCCGACAATGACACCAACCTCGCGTTGCAGGGCCGCCTCGATCTGATTGATCACCTCCGGTGAGACATTATCGATCTTGCCGATCCGATAAACCACTTCACCACGCATATCCTCTGACAATTCCGCCAGAATCCCGCTGGCGTGATCATCACGCTGGGTCGACAGGATCAGAGCAATCGTCTGAGGATGTTCATTTTCGAGCAAGCCGGCGACCATGCGCGGATGCATTTTCGAGATGGTTTCCAGTGGTCGTCCCTCGATCCCGGCGGAGACCTGATCAAGCAGTTGCTGGGCACGGTTGCTGTCAGCACCGCCTAAAATCGCATGTTTGGCAAACTCTTCCCCACGGATATACACACCGATATCGTTATTGCGGGCATTTTTGTATTCTTCAAGAATTTCACGTGCCAATGAAGGTTCAACATGTTCCACCTCCATCATGCAGCGGCTGATCTCACGCACCTCGGCATCATCGAGGGCTTCAAAAATCCGTGATGTCGCTTCCTCACCCAGGCACAACAGGAGCAAAGCCGCTTTTTTAGCACCTGACAGATGTTTGGTTTTTTTCACTGATTAATCTCCTTGCGAGCAACTATTCAGCTCTATCCTTGCACAGGCGCGGGGGTCCTGTGCTGAACAGATGCCCTTGCAAAAGCTTCAACCCTTACCTGTCAGGATTCAGCGGGCTCATGGTGTAACCAGTTTTTGACCACCTGGACCGGGAACATATCACCGCCCAATACCTCCTGACGGATTTGTGCCAATGGGTCGCCAGGACCGCCTAACAGTGGGGTCGAAGACTGACCGCGCAGCTCGTTTTCAAGTTCTTCGACAGTTTTCATTGGTGCGGTCTGCTCACCGGTGCCCCGCAGGGTACGCAGCAATGGCCGCAGAAAGATCAGATAAACCATCAGCGCAGCAATCGCCAGTAAGCCATAGCGAATCAGCGGCAACAACGGATAGACGCGATCCACCATTGAAGGCTGGGGCAGGGTCATGTCGCCAAAAGTGGTTTCAAAGGGCATGGAAACAACTGAGATCAAGTCACCGCGACCATCATTGATACCTAAAGCGGTGCGTACCATCTGCTCGATTTCCTGAATCTCTGTTGCGCTACGTGGAGTTGTCTGCGGTTCCTCGCCATCAGCGCCCGGGGACACTCGATCAGCCACCAGCACCGAAACCGAGAGACTTTGCACCGCTCCCACGGATTGGACGGTCTTGCTGACCACCTTGCTCAATTCATAGTTAACGGTTTCTTCCGTGCGGCTTGAGGGAATATTGGTCGTTGCTCCAGCGCCACCCTCTTCCAGATTAGCAACAACACCGGGAACACCACCGGTAATTTGCTGACCGCCTTCTTCGTTCATGGTCTGCTCACTGACCACCACCGTGCCACGCGGGTCATAAGTTTCCTCGACCCGCTCACGCTGGTCATAATCGATCGTCGCATTCACCTTAACCAGGGCATTACCCACCCCGAGAGCGCGTTCCAGCAAGGTCTGAGCGCGATGTTCCAGACGACTTTCCATGGTCTGCTGATAACTCAACATCCCTGGTGTCATGGGCCCGGGCATTTCATCATTGTTATTATTAGAGAGGGTGCGGCCATTGGAATCAACAACCGTGACATATTCAGGATCGAGACCTTCAACGCTTCCGGACAGCAGATGGACAATCCCCTGCACCTGGTTGTCGCGCAAGGTACGGCCAGCGACCAGTTTGACAATAACCGAGGCAGTTGCCGGTTGTTGCTGTTCACGAAACAGGCGTTTTTCCGGCAGGGCTAGATGAATCCGCGCTGCTTCCACCGGTGCCAGGGAGGTGATGGTGCGGGTTAATTCCCCCTGCAGGGCGCGGTGATAGTTGACCTTCTGGGTGAAGTCGGTCATGCCAAAGCTTTGCTCGTCAAAAATTTCAAAACCGACGCCACCATCGGCCAGACCGGAACCGGCAAGTTCCAGACGGGCTTCATAAACCTGATCAGCGGGGATCATGATCATGGTGCCGTTACCTTCAAGGCGATAGGGAATCTTGCGATCTTTCAGCCACTGCACCACCTCTGACGCATCACGACTGGGAAGATTGGCAAACAGCAGACTATAATCAGCGACCCGCGCCTGCATGATGATCAGACTGAAGAGCAACATACTAACCACCGCAACCCCGACCAGACTGAGTTTGCGGGGCATCGACCAGGCGGCAATCACATCGATGAAGGTTTGTTTTTTGTTGCTGGTGGTGGTGACGCCTTGATCACTGGTGCCGATCAAAGCCGGTTTGTCCTCAGCCATCGATTCGCTCCTTTTTCACTTGTACTTTACAAAACAATAAGCTCGTTACCATTACCAACTACCCTAAACCTGATGCCTTCGCCAAAAGTCATAAGATGGCTAAGCAAAAATTTCGTCCTCCAAGGCTTGGTGGTTTTTCAGGGGCGCAGGCATACATAGAGTATGTCAAGATCCTGAAAAAACGCCGTAACGCCGGAGGGCGGACTTTTTGCGACGCCATCAAACCTGCATGCGCATCACTTCCTGATAGGCCTCAACTGCCTTATTGCGGACCTGAACCATCATGCGCAATGAAATGTCGGCCTCTTCCAGGCGGATCATTGCTTCATGGAGGTTTTTGGTATCCCCGGCGACAATATTTTCAGCAGCGCGGTCGGCTGTGACCTGCGCCTGGTTGACCCCGGCAAGGGAACTCTTTAAGGCTTCGGCAAACTTGTCGCCAATCTGCTGGGCCGGTGCGTTACGTGGCTGCGCCAGACTTTTAAGTTGGGTTGCTAGTGTGACATCCATTATATTTTTCATCATTCACCTCATCGTCCGATATCCAGGGCTTTTAGAGCCATTCTTTTCGCAGCTTTGACCACGGTCACATTGGCTTCGTAGGCACGCGATGCGGACATCATGTCAGCCGTTTCCTCAACCAGACTGATGTCGGGCATGGCGACTGTGCCATCTTCATCTGCATCCGGGTGGGACGGGTCATACACCAATCGCGGCGGGCGATCACTGGCCTGAATGTGAGACACGCGCACAGCGTGGGCGGCGTCGCGCATCCGATTATCGAGGGTAGCGGCGAAATCCTGCTGGGTACTCTGAAAAACTACTTCGCGCTTGCGATAGGGGCCACCATCCGGGGTGCGGGTGGTTTCGATATTGGCCAGATTGGAACTGATCGCGTTAAGCCGGGTACGTTGCGCTTTCAGTGCCGATGCGCTGATTTTCATACTACTGAACAGATCCATAAAACCTCCTTAGCGCCTTATCGACCATCCGATACGGCGTACTTGAGCATCGTCAATTTCTTTTTTAAAATCTGTGTCCCGGCCTCATAGAGCAGCTGGTTTTCCGCCAGGGAAAACATCTCTTCAGCGAGGGACACGGTATTGCCATCGCCAATGCCGCTGGTATCGACATCACGGTGAATCCGCCCCTGAATCTGGTTGAGACTGGCACCATTGACCGGAAGGTGGCGGGCATGAGACGGCTTGGTGTCCATTTCAGGGCGCTTGATAGCCTGCTGCAGATCGTCCTCAAAACTCAGCTTGCGGGCACTGTATCCCGGGGTATCGGCATTGGCCATGTTGCCCGCAATCACCTGCTGGTTCTGGGCGCGCATATCGAGGCTCTTTTCAAGAACCGCAAGGGTACGATCAGTTATTTTCATGGGTCACTCCTGACTGTTTTTTGACACTTGCGCTAAAAGCTTCAGCGTTCTACCTGTATGAGCAAATCCCGCGCCAACTTTCCCCAGGGGCTGTTGGCATCATCACGAATCAAGGTTTGCAACCGTTCCAGCGCTGCCCCGCGCTGGCGCTGCTGAAGCAACATCTGAGCACTACGATAACGTGCCTGAGAGGAAAGATCGACATCGTCAACCAGACGTTCATAGAGGCGCAATGATGAAGAATATTTATCTAGTCGATAATAAGACTCGGCCAATCGGGCTTGCTCACGAGCCAACAACGGCTGCACGGCAGCAACCCGTTCGAGGGTGTTAACGACCGATCTAAAATCATCCTGCTGCCAATGAATAGTGGCGGCGCGTAGATTGGCTTCCGGGGTATCAGGGCGGTCGCGACGCTGAAGCCATTCACCAATCTCAGCGTCCTGTCCCTGACGTTCAAGGCTGTCGATCAACAGGACAAACAGTGCGCCGGCATCCGCTCCGTCAGGATATTGACCTAAATACCGGCGAGCGTAGTCACCAGCCGCCAGATACTGATCACGCTGCATGAAACTTTGTGCCAGGGGCAAAAAAATTTCCTTCTGATCAGCGCTTCCGGCGCTCTGATCAAACAGATAGAGCAGCACCCGCGATGAGCGCTCATAAAGACCAAGACGATCAAATGCACGCACCAGATTATGAAGAAATGCCCGGTCATAGCTACTGGCCAGCAACAATTCGCGATTCTGTTCCACCAGCACTACCGCCGGCAGATCGTCCCCCTGATCCAGTAGCAGATCAACGACAATCGGTAGCTGCTGACTCAGGAGAATATTGGCTTCGCGTCGTAACGGTGAAGTGGCAAAATCGCGGCTAAAACGCATCAGTCGGTTAACACTGGTTTGATGTTCCGCAGCCAGGTACAACACCAGAGCTTCTTTGAAAAAAGCCTCTTCACGCAGGTTACGCATCTGCGAGCGCCGGCCGATGGCCGCATATTCACCGGCCATTGCTGCGATGCTTGCCACCTCAGTATTCATCACCCTGATATCGAGCAAGCGTAAAGCGGCGCGATCTCCTCCCTCGCTATGCGGGTAGTCCTGGGTTGTGCGCTCCAGCCCGATCCACCCCCAGTCCGGATCACCCGCCTCAAAAGCTGCAGCAGCGGTAGCGAAATGGATCATATCGGCGCCTAGTTCATTGCTAAAGGCCAATGCCAGGGGCTGATAGAGGCGGCGGGACAATTCAAAATTCTGGGTCTGGTATGCGGCGTGGGCACCGCGTTGGCAGGAAGCATAATAAAATTCACACAGGGATGGCTGGTCAGCCAATTCACGGTAGACGGCCAGGGCGCGATCACGCTCTCCCAATCCAGCCAGGGCATCGGCCAGGCGAATCCGGCGAACCGTTTCAAGGTGGTCAGGCCAGTCCAATCCATCAGCGCTCAACAGCTCCCGCGCCAATTGGTGCTGGGACGTCGCCAGCGCAGCTTCAGCGTGAAGCAGACGGATCGGCATGGTCAGAGGATGTTCTGCTGTCAAAGTCGTCAGATTGATTTGCAGATGGAGCAGGGCACCGATGGCGTTGTCACGCGCAGCCTCTCCCCATGCTGTCAAATAATCGACACGGATCTGCTGATCAGCACTCAAATCCTGAAGCGCACCTAGCCGCGCTAACCCGGCGGCATAAGAACCCGTGCGCAAATAAGCATCGCCCATCATTAGATCGCGCTGCTGTCTTTCTTCAGCGCTCAAATCCTTGAGCGCCATCCCGCCCTCGAGCAGGCTTAAAAACATCCCTTCATCTGCCAGTTGCTGCAATGAGAGCAGGACACTGTCGTTATCAGCGACAGCCGCCAGTGGTGGCGGGGGAGTCAATCGCTGGGGAATACGAATGTCCCAGTTACTGCGATAATCGCGAAAAAAATCGAGCCAGTTTCCATCCCAGGGCGATTGCTGGTGTGAGCGCAGAGCGGCAGAGCCATCACGGCGGGGAGGAACATCGGTAATACGAAAGGCAATACCCGGACGGATCGCGTCATCGCCAACCCATTCAATATCCACGACAATCCGCGCTGGATTTTCCAGTGTCTCAGCACTCACGCGCCGCGGGGTGCGACGCATCAATATGGAGACGACCAGATCGTTGTGTCGGCGGATCAGGGTCATGCGCACAACGGTGCCATCCTCCGGCAGGGCCTGCAGCGTCGGGTCAGAATCCGTCTCAGAAAGTCGCAGGTCGATACGTTGGCCTGACGAATCAAGGCTGAAGTCCACTGGTTGCGACAGCATGACCGTCACCCTGGTGCGGCTTGGATCTTCCTGCTTCTGAATTCCGGTAACCGTTGTTGCGCCTTTGGCCGGCAGAGCCATACTCAGGAAAAACAACAACAGAAACAGGCCGATGCCAATAATTTTTTTCCAGGTCAACAAAGGGGTCATGCGTTCCTCCAGCGAAGGGCAGAGCTCGTCAAGGGGGACCAATGGCGAGAATCATGCCAACCTTTGCATAAGGCCTATAACATACTGTTTTTATATGTTTTTTATTTTCTTGGAGGGCTCGATGACGATCATTGAAGAGGGTCCAACTGGTGAAGTCGGTATTTTGACAGCTGCTTTTTTTCAATGGCAACTTCTGAGTCACTTCAACCCAGACCAGCATTATCCGGTAAGCCCTTGGAGGAGTTGCCTTCAGACACGATCACGGCTAACGCCGCTCCTACATGGGATGTCGAAACCATGTTGCTTTATGAAAATTTGCCCAAAGGGGCATGAGATGTTATCTATCAATTCACAACCGGAATCATGCCTTTTACTAAACACAAAAAACAGTTAGCAGCGTAACCATAGTGAATTGCGCCAATCGGGTGCTCCTGCTAAAGTAGCGCCGATAAGACCGATGATGATCCCCGCCATCCACAGTCAAAGGATAGAAACCATGAATTTTTTCTGCAGCAAAGATTGCCCGGATCTTTGTGGGATGGACATCCACAGTGAAGAAAGCATGATCAGCTATCGGGCGGAATCCCAACTCTGGAGTTCTCCCGGCTTTATCTGTGCAAAATTCAAGGATTTTGCCACCCGGGAAATCAACAACGGTCTGCTATCCTGGCAAAAAGGAGGAGATGACAGGGAGTATTTCCCCGACGCCGCCAGCGGTCTTGGCGCACTGGCCGCGTGGCTGGAACCTTTTCGTCACAAAAACATCCTCTACCTGCGCGGATCCGGTAGTCTGGGCTACAACATGGGTTACTGGGATCAGCTGTTTTCCGCCTTTCCCCATTGCGTCACGGTCAACAGCGACCCCTGCAATGACACCGGTAGCAAAGCCCACGAACTGGACTTCGGCTGTGTCAGCAACCCTTGTGCCAGCCGTCTGGCCGAGGCCGAGACCATTATTCTGTATGGCAAGAATGCTGCCGTCACCTCACCGCATCTGTATAGCTACTTGAAAAAACTCAAAAAATCGGGGAGCCAAATCATCCTAATTGATCCGGTCAAAACAGCTACTGCCGGCCTCGCCGACCACTACATCCAGATTAATCCAGCCTGTGATGGTCTGCTCGCCTGCGCCTTGTTGACGGAACTGGGGCATGAACGGGATTATCCGACTCTTCAGCTTCTTGAATCCGCGGGAGTGACCAGCGAACAATTCTCCCTGCTACTTGACCGCTTGCGCACCCACAAGGTCGCCCACATCCAGGGGATGGGGCTACAGCGCCAGGAAAACGGCATGAACGCCATCCGCTGGCTCAATCGCCTGGCACATTTTACTAATGGGGACGAGCTTCTTTACTACGGCCAGAAGTCCACACGGCGCTGGCAACCACACCCGGCGCGCTTCAGTAAAGAAATTTCTCTGGATGAAATAGCGGTGCGACTCGCAGCTGGAGAATTTGATCTGTTTGTCAATATTGCCGTTAATCCAGTGGTAACCTACGCTGACAGCAACCTCTGGATTCGTGCTCTGAACCGCACACCAACCCTGGTGGTCGATACCAACATGACCACAACGGCTACCTATGCTGATTTTTTTCTCAAAGTCGGTGGGATGTTCGCGCAAGCAGATTTTCAAGGCAGCTACTTCTTCCCCCACCATTATTCCCGCCCTGCCTTTACCGATGAGCTCAGCGATATGCAGGCCGCCCGCGCCCTGGCGAAAAAGCTCAATATCCCTCTGATCAATGCCACGGAAGAAGAAATGCGGGCGCCAGCACCAGCGCCACGCAACTACCAGACCAACACCCTTGATCTGCATTGGCCCCAAGAGATGACGGACTTTCGTCTATTGACGGCCTCGCACCTTGACTACCTGAATTCTCAGATCATCAACGGGCAGGAACAAGGCCTACAGGTTATTCATATTAATCCCCTTGATGCAGAACAACGCGAAATCAACAGCGGTGACACCCTGCGTGTTGAAGGAGATTGTGGTGCCTTCAGCGCCCACGCCCTGATCAGTGAGGAAGTCCCGGCGGGAACCCTGATGTGCTGGAAAAACCTGCCGATGCTCGATGGTTTCTGCAACAGCGCGGTCCCCGGGCGGCTGACAGACGGCGACAACGGACTGGCCTATTATGCTGCCGAAGTGCGTATTTTCAAGATCACAACCTAATAAAACCAAGCGACCTCTCTTGACCCCGGACATGACTGAGCGACACAATAAGAAATGAATCCTTATTCTAGGAGGTATGTTATGCACTTGCTCCGATTATTAACTTTGACTCTCATCAGTTTATGCTTGCTGATCGGTTCAGCCTCAGCTCATCCCCATATTATCGACGTTGCGACAAAAAAGGAGATCAGCTTTCAGGATCTGATCGGTAAGCTCGAACAGACGCGCGTTGTTTTTATCGGTGAACAACATGATCATGCCGGACATCATCAGATGCAGCTCAAAATAATTCGAGCACTGGCCGAGGAGCAAAAAATCGCCATCGGGCTCGAGATGTTTCAGGCTGAAGATCAGCAGGCATTGGACAATTGGACGGCCGGCATCAGCAATACCGAGGAATTTAGACAAATTTATCAGCGCAACTGGGGCTGGTGGTCACTTTATGAGCCGATTCTTACCTTTGCCCGTCAGGAACAGATCCCCTTGGTCGGACTTAACCTGCCGCGCAGCATAACCCGCCAAGTGGCGACCAGTGGTTTTTCATCCCTGGATGAAGAACAGGTCAACTTCCTTGGAGGCATGACTTGCAGTGTCGATGCCACCTACGAGGATTTCATCCGCCGTGCCATCGGTAGCCACGGTCATGGCAGCTTTAACTTCCGCAATTTCTGCGAAGCGCAACTGGTGTGGGACAAAGCCATGGCGCGATATATGTCCAGCTATTTAAAGAATAACCCCGAGCAAACGGCTATCGTATTAGCCGGTAATGGTCACGCCTGGAAGTATGGCATACCGGCCCAGAAAACCGATTTGGGTCATACGGACTTTCTGGTCGTGCTACCCGAAGTCCCCGGACGCTTGAGTCGTGAACAAGTTACCCTGGAAGATGCGGACTATCTGTGGCTGGATGTCGGTGAGGGTTCATGGAGTGCAACGAATGAGGAGTATTAATGCATATCTGGGTTGATGCCGATGCCTGTCCGGCGACGATCAAGGAGATTTTGTTTCGCGCCGCTCAGCGTACCGGTTTGCCGTTGACCCTGGTTGCCAACCATGGCATGCGCATTCCGTCACAGCCGGGAATCTCCTTTGTGCTGGTAGCTGCCGGCAGCGATGTCGCCGATAACGAGATCGTCAAACGCCTGGCCGCCGATGACCTGGTGATCACTGCCGACATACCCCTGGCCGCCGAAGTGGTTGCCAAAGGCGCCACCGCTCTTGATCCTCGCGGCGAACTCTATACCGAAGAAAACGTCCGGGCACGCTTAAATATCCGCGATTTCATGGAAAGTCTGCGCAACAGCGGAGTGGAAACCGGCGGCCCGGCGGCATTAACCGCCAAGGATCGCCAGGTGTTTGCTAATCAGCTGGATACGGTTCTGCGCCAACGACACCTATAAAGACAGGACAACATAAAAGTTACACCCTTTACTTCTGCATCTTTCTTAGCCTCACCCTGGCCCAACTAGTAAACCATGATTAATATTATAGGTTGACTAGCGCCGGACAATTGAGTATTGTCCCCCTGCCTTTCACGTTGCAAAAACTCACCAACTGCTGCGTTACTGCGCTTATTTCACTGCTTCGACGTACGTAAGTACGCTTCATTGTTCAATAATCGCGCGCCTTGAATTTGGCGCTTTTTGCTTAGCCATCCATATTGATACTTTTTGCAAACGCATCATCTTTATCACGAAAAAAAGAGACTTGCTATGGTTCATCTCGTCGGCATTACCCTGCTCTGGGCTTTTTCTTTCAGCCTCATCGGCGTCTATCTGGCCGGCCAGGTTGATTCCTACTTTTCTGTGTTTTTTCGCGTCGCTTTGGCTGCGCTGGTTTTTCTCCCCCTGCTGCGACCTGTCACGCTAAAGCTCGCCAGTCAACTGATGGCTCTGGGCGCCATTCAACTGGGGCTCATGTATGTTTTTTATTTCCATTCTTTTACCTTGCTCAGTGTCCCCGAAGTACTGATCTTCACAATATTAACCCCGATCTATGTCACCCTGATCAACGATCTGCTCCATCGGCGTTTTCGGCCCGGTTATCTGCTGACGGCGATACTCGCCGTTATCGGTGCCGCGATTATCCGCTACAGCCCGGTGGAAAGTCAGGTTTTTGCAGGATTTCTGGTAGTTCAGGGCGCGAACCTGTGTTTTGCCCTGGGGCAGGTCGGCTACAAGACATTACTCGAAAAAACCTCGACGAACCTGCCACAGCGTCATCTGTTCGGTTACTTCTATCTCGGGGCCCTGGCAATCACACTGATGCTGTGGTTGCTGCTGGGTGACATGGGCAGGTTGCCGACAACAAATCTGCAATGGGGAGTACTGATTTACCTGGGAGTGATTGCTTCGGGATTGGGGTATTTTCTCTGGAACAAGGGGGCAACCCTGGTAGATGCCGGCACCCTGGCGATCATGAATAATGCACTGATTCCCGCGGGGTTGATCGTTAATCTGCTGATCTGGAATCGTGATGCTGACCTGATGCGTCTCGGAATAGGTGGCGGGGTGCTGTTGGTGTCGCTGCTGGTACATGAATTCTGGGTGAAACGATGAAAAACGATCGGTATTAATCCCTATTTTCCTTGAGTTGACGTTTTCTCGCCAACTCTTCCTGCAGGGAAATCAGCAACAGGATGGTAACGCCAACACAGATGGCACTGTCGGCGACATTAAAGGCCGGCCAGTGGTACTGATACCAGTGGACGCCGATAAAATCGACGACCTCTCCCAAGCGGATACGATCAATCACATTCCCGACCGCGCCACCTAAAATCAGCCCGAGAGAGAAGTGCATCCATTTGGCCGTCACCGGCAGGGTCCGCAGGTACCAGAAAATCCCCACCACCGCGATCAACGCTACGGTCAGAAAAAACGGCAGACGCCAGGTGCTGTCGGCAAGAATTCCAAAGGCGGCACCGGGGTTGCGCACATGGGTCAGATACAGGTGGTTGTCGATCAGTACCTCGAACTGTCCAAGGACGTAGTTGCGCTCAAAATAAAATTTGGTGAGCTGATCGAGAATCAGTATCAGCAGCGCCACGCCGCTGAAAAGGAAGTATTTTTTCATCTCAGCCTGCTGCCAGGGCCGCGACACAGCGGGAGCAGAGGGTTGTATGCTCGTCATGATCACCAACGCTGGTGGCGTAATTCCAGCAACGCTCACATTTACTGCCGTCCGCAGAAGTAATCCGCACCTTGAGCCCCGGCACCTGGGTTGATTCTGCGGTCACCAGGGGGTCTTTAGTCAATTCCACCTGCGACACGATAAAATAAGCCGGCAACAGCGGCAGATACCGGTCCAGCAATTCATGATATTCAGTGGGAACCTGGAGCACAACCTTGGCTTCCAACGACTGACCAATCAGTTTTTCAGCCCGCGCTTTTTCCAACTGGCGTGACACCTCATTGCGCACCTTGAGCAAGCGCTCGTAGGTTGCCTCCAGAGCATCATCAAGATCGGTCGTGACAACTTCGGGAAAAGATGTCAGATGAACACTTACAGGACGCTCACCGGGCAGGCGCTGCCAGATTTCATCTGCGGTGAAGCTCAAGACCGGGGCAATCAACCGAGTCAGGGTATCAACAATGCGGTACAAAGTGGTGCGCGCGCTACGGTATTCGCTGCTCGAGGCGGCGCTGGCGTACAGACGATCTTTAAGAATATCAAGATAAAAGGCACTTAAATCGATACTGCAAAAATTGTGAACCGCATGGTAGAGGGTATGAAACTCATAACGCTCATACGCCTGTCGTACCCGTTGAGTTAACCGTTCCAGGCGCGACAAGGCCCAGCGATCAAGTTCCAGCAGTTCAGCCGAACTCACCTGATCGGTGGCAGGATTGAAGTTGTTCAGGTTGCCGAGCAGATAACGGGCGGTATTGCGGATGCGCCGGTAGGCATCGGAGAGACGCTGGAGGGTTTCGTCGCCGAGGCGAATATCATCACGATAGTCGGTAGCAGCGACCCACAAACGCAGAATCTCGGCACCATATTTCTTGATGATTTCGTCCGGAGCAATGACATTCCCCATTGATTTGGACATCGGGCGACCTGACTTGTCGAGAACAAAACCGTGGGTCAGCACCGCCTTGTAGGGGGCGCAATCGCGGGTGCCGACGGACTCAAGCAGGCTCGAGTGGAACCAGCCACGATGCTGATCCGACCCTTCCAGATAGAGATCAGCAGGGGAGTGAAGTTCGTCGCGTAACTCACAGACGGCAGCGTGGGACACACCGGAATCGAACCAGACATCGAGGATGTCGGATTCCTTGGTGAAGCAATCGTGGTTGCAAGCCGGGCAACGGGTACCGGCCGGGAGCAGTTCGGCGGCATCTTTCTCAAACCAGACATCGCTGCCGTTTTCTTCAAATTGATCGGCAATATGGTGCATGATGGCACCATCGTTGAGGGCCTCTCCACATTTTTCACAATACATGATGGTGATCGGCACCCCCCAGCTGCGCTGACGGCTGACACACCAGTCGGGACGGGCTTCAATCATGTTATAGATACGATCGCGTCCCCAGGCCGGAATCCACTCGACCCGCTCAATCGCTTCGAGAGCCTTCTGCCGCAGGTCATTGTGTTCCATACTGATAAACCATTGCTCGGTAGCGCGGAAAATAACCGGCTTTTTACAGCGCCAGCAGTGGGGGTAGCTGTGACTGAGGTCGCTCTCATGCAACAGGGCGCCCACTTCCAACAGCTTGTCGTTGACTGCACGGTTGGCTTCGGCCAGCTTCATGCCACCAAACAGCCCCAGTTCTGGACGATAGCGGCCGTAGTCATCCACTGGATTGTAGATCTCCAGACCATACTTAAGACCGATCAGATAGTCATCGTGGCCATGACCGGGGGCGGTGTGAACACAGCCGGTTCCGGCTTCGAGGGTGACATGATCGCCGAGCATGATCAGGGAATTGCGCTCGTACAGAGGGTGCCGACAGTTTTTATTGTCGAACTCCTCCGCATCGAGGGGCGCAACCACCAGGGCCCCTTCAAGACCAAGGGCTGCTTCTACCTTCTCGCGCAGTCCTTCAGCAATCACCAGATAGTCACTCCCCGTATCGATTACCACATAGGGCAGCTCGGGATTGAGACTGATCCCCAGATTGGCCGGAATCGTCCATGGTGTGGTCGTCCAGATGACAAAACTCAAGGGCTTGTCGGTCAAATGCGCCAGCGACTTCGGTAAGGCATCGACATAGGGGAATTTGACGTAGATTGAAGGGGAGCTATGATCCGCGTACTCAACCTCGGCTTCAGCTAGAGCGGTAACGCAGGACGCACACCAGTGGATTGGCTTTTTTCCTTTAAACAAGGAGCCGCGTTCAGCCAGGCGCGCAAGTTCACGGGAGGTGGTCGCTTCATAACCGGTGGTCATAGTCAGATAAGGGTCGGCCCAGTTACCGAAAATCCCCAGACGTTGAAATTCCTCTGACTGGGTGGCAACCCACACCTTGGCATATTCACGGCATTCACGGCGAAATTCGGCCTTGCTCATTTCACGCTTTTTTTTGCCGAGTTTTTTATCGACCATCAGCTCTATTGGCAAACCGTGACAGTCCCAGCCCGGCACGTAAGGGGTATGAAATCCCTCCATCCGTTTGCTTTTGACGATGATATCCTTGAGCACCTTGTTCAGGGCGTGTCCCATGTGGATATGACCGTTAGCGTAGGGGGGACCATCATGTAGAATAAATTTCTGTTTGCCGCTATTAGCCTCTTCGAGCTGGTGATTGAGGTCAGCCAGCTGCCACTGGGCGAGGATTTCCGGTTCCCGCACCGGCAGGTTTGCGCGCATGGGGAAATCGGTTTGGGGTAAATTGAGGGTGTCTTTATAATTCATGAAATGTCTCTCCAAGAGGCTGAAAATGCCTTGATAATAAATTGTTGTACAACCTACTCCTGCGCGCTTTGCCCCATCAGCCGCGCCCATAAAATCCCCAAATGCTCGTGAATCAACGCATCAGTGCGGGCCAGGGCTTCACCGTCGGGGAATCTCCATAAACGCCGGGTCGGCTTACTCAGGTGCCCGGTCGGCGCAGGGGTGGGATCAAGTCCAGCGCCGTGAAACAGTTCCATGGAACGCGGCATGTGGGTCGCTGAGGTCACCAGTACCAACGCAGCATCCATAAAAAGTTCCGCTATCAGCTGTGCTTCTTCGGCGGTATCGCGCGGACCGACAAAGGTCAGGATATCTTCATCGGGAACACCCAGAGCGAGAGCCAATTCCCTGAGTTTTTCGGGATAGGCCACCGGATCGGCGTTAATGCCGTGATAACCGGTAAAGATCAAGCGACTACCGGGATTCAATCGATAGATACGAATGCCTTCCGCCAGTCGAACAATGGCCGTTGAACTCAACTCACTGGTCAGCGGTTGGTCAGCCACCGTCTGGTGCCAACTCCCCAAAACAGCAATATAATCAGGTGAGCTCTCACCCTGTTCATAAGCCGGATAGCGCGTTTCCAGATCGGCTATCCAGCGACTACTCAAGGGCGCGTAACTGCTCACAAACAGCAGAACGGTCGCTAGGACTACGCAAATAATTCCGAACCAGCGATTTTTGCGGCGCAGCAGGGATGGCACCGCCAGTAGCAGCAATAACAGGGTTAAGGGAACCGGGGTAAGAAAGTCTCCCAGGACTTTTTTCAGCAGAAACAACAGATGATCCATCGGTCAGTATCCAGATAAGGCAAAAAAAAGCTTAAAACAGCGGGAGCTTAGCGCAGAACCAGGAATTGTTCAAGTCACCTGGTCGGCATAATCACAGATATCTTTAAAAAGGCAAGAACGACACAGGGGGGCTTTGCGGCAGCGCTCCTTGCAGTGGGTCACAATCAGGGCATGATAATGCTGATAGAGGGGAACCTCCTGTTTCACTTCTGTCATGAACAGGATACGGATATCATCATACTTTTCGGTTCCGGTTAATAGCCCCAACCGGCCCAAAAAGCGTCGGGTATAACTGTCAACAACAAAGGATGGGTGTCCACCGGCATAGAGCAGAATCGAATCCGCCGTTTCCGAACCGATACCGACAAGAGCCAGCAGCTCGCTGCGGATCTCATTGAGGTCGCCGGTCAGCAGATTTTCAAAGGACCCTGCATGGTGATCCTGCACATAACAGCAGAAATACTGCAGGCGCTGCGCTTTCTGGCGAAAAAATCCGGATGGGCGGATCAACTGTTCCAGCTGTGCCAGGGGCATCTGTGCTAACACATGCAGATCCAGGGCTTCGGCCTCTTTGAGGTTTGCCAGCGCCTTTTCTACATTGTTCCAATTGGTATTCTGAGTCAGAAAAGCCCCGACCGCGACCTCGAAGGGGCTCTGGGCCGGCCACCAGTTATCAAGGTGATAACCCTGACACAGCCGCTGATAGACCTCCATAATTTTTGTCGCCATTGTTTAGTATCCTTATCTATCAAAAAAACAAAGATTTACTGCAAAAATACCTTTCCCGCAACACAATCCTTCCCCTTCTCGTCCTGCTTCCTCTATAATCCCGCACCATGCTCGACGACTTCACTCCAGATTGCCTCGACCAGATGCGCTATGCCATTACCCAAGCCCGTGGTCGTGAAGTATTTTTTCTCGGCCAGACCGACGCAAAGCTGCGCGTTGTTCAGGTTGAAGTGCTGGCCCGTGGTTCCAAAAAGGCGGTTCCAGCTATCCTCAACACCTGCTCCCATGGCGATGTTGTTATCCACAATCACCCATCAGGCAACCTTGAGCCTTCCCCGGCAGATATTGACGTCGCCGGCCTGTTGGGCGACCTGGGTGTCGGCTTTTTCATCGTCAACAACCCGGTCGACGATCTCTACCGAGTGGTAGAACCTTTTGCAGCGAAAGATGTCGAACATCTCGACTATGAGCAGATTCAGGATCTGCTCGGCCCCGAGGGCATCATTGCCGGCAAGTTGCCTGATTACGAAGAACGGCCGGAGCAGTTGCGCATGGCCTTTGCGGTTGCCGATGCCTTTAACCACAGCCAGCTGGCAATTATTGAGGCCGGCACCGGCACCGGCAAGAGCCTGGCCTATCTGGTACCGGCTTTGCTGTTTGCCTGCAACAATCACGAACGCGTGGTGATTTCAACCCGCACCATCAACCTTCAAGAACAGTTGATTCGCAAGGATCTGCCGTTTTTACAGCGCGCCACCGGCAGCAACTTTCAGGCAGTGCTGGTGAAAGGGCGCAGTAATTATTTTTGCCTGCGCCGTGGCGAAGCAGCCGGTTCCGAACTGGGCCTGTTCGACCAGGAGCAGAGTGCCGAATTGCAACAGATACTGAGTTGGGCGGCCGCTACTGAAGATGGCTCACGCGAGGATCTGTCATTTATCCCCTCGTATCAGGCCTGGGAGGAGGTGTGCTGTGAGCCAGATCAGTGTGCACGGGTCCGTTGCAGCTACTACAGCCGCTGCTTTTTTCATCGCGCCCGCCGTCAGGCGGCCCGTGCCAACCTGCTGGTGGTCAATCATGCCCTGCTGCTGTCCGATTTATCCCTGCGCGAACAGACCGATAACTATTCGGCTACTGCCGTCCTGCCCCCTTTTGAGCGGGTCATCCTCGATGAAGCCCACCACCTCGAAGATGTTGCCACCAGCTATTTTTCCGCCCAGACCACCCGCTTCACCTTTTCGCGAGTGCTTAATCGCCTGCGCCACCCGCGCAAACCGGAGCAAGGGCTGCTGCCGCGGCTACTCGATCAACTGGCGCGGGCACTGCCTGACAGTGCCGACACCATCTACCGCAGCTTCCACGAGACGATTGAGGACCTGAACAACCGCCGCCAGCGCCTTTATGACCTGTCCATTGATGAAATGCAGGCAATTGCCTCAGAATTACCGGCAGCCCTCGGCAAAAGCGTTGGTAACGGCAACGAGCTCAAACATCGTATCCTTGGCGATTTTTTGGCCACGGATCTGTGGCAGCACTTGTGCCAACGGCTGGAGAAGCTACGCAACGAAACCGTGCGGCTAGAAGAGGAGCTTACCGCCCTGTTACGGCTGGCAACGACCCTGCCCGACAATATTGCCGAAAAAGTCAGCCCAACCCTTACTGATCTGCGCGGCATGACCGGTCGCTTAAATGTTATAGCCGGCGAACTGGCATCCTTTCAGGCTGCTACTCCTACCAACTGCCTGTGGATTGAAATCCGCGAAGGCCGTATCGGCCGCGGCAAAGGTCCTATAACCAGCCTCTGTCAGGCGCCCCTCGATGTCGGTGCCAGTCTGAAAAACGCCCTTTACGACCGGGTCCAAACCCTGGTCATGACCAGTGCAACCCTCACCGTAGCCGATTCCTTTGCCTATTTCTGCGCCCGCATCGGCCTGAGTCAAACCGAAGTGGGGCGGCAAAAACTGCTGGCCTTACACTCCCCCTTTGACTACCAGCAGCAAGCTCTGGTGGTTGCGCCGACGGACATTCCGGAGCCGGGACGCCCCGGTTTTGCCGAAGGGGTCCGCGATGCCGTCGAAAAAGCCCTCCTTATCAGTCAGGGGCGTAGTTTTGTGCTCTTTACCTCCTATGCCCTGTTGCGTGATGTCCATGAGCAGCTTTCCCCCATCCTTGAAGCGCAACGCCTGCGCTGCCTGCGCCAGGGGGAAGAAAATCGCCATCACCTGCTCAAACGCTTTGCTGAAGAGATCTCCAGCACGCTGTTCGGAACCGACTCCTTCTGGGAAGGGGTCGATGTGCCCGGCTCCTCATTGGAGCAGGTCATCATCACCCGGCTCCCCTTTAAGGTGCCGACCGAGCCGGTCCTCGAGGCCCGCTGTCAAGCCATTACCGCAGCCGGTGGTGACCCCTTCATGGAATATACCGTACCTCAGGCTGTTATCCGCTTCAAGCAGGGATTCGGCCGCCTGATTCGCCATCGCAGCGATCGCGGGGTCGTGCTGATTCTCGACAGTCGGGTGGTTAAGCGTGGATACGGACGGATTTTTCTTAAATCTCTACCGCCGGCACCAATAATCCGTGGCTCTAGCGAGCAGGTTTTTGCTACACTGAAGCAGTTTTTTCAATCCCCTGCATCAATAAAGGAAACATGATGAATTTTTTCTGCAGATCGATCCTCTTACTCGTGGTGTTTAGCTTTTTGACAGCCTGTGACAATCCGGCCGGACTGAATCCGTTGCGCCCCAACGACACGATCCTCGCCTTTGGTGACAGCCTGACGGCAGGCTCGGGAGCCGATGTCAACACCAGCTACACCGCTCAGCTCCAGCGCCTGATCGGCCGCAACATCATCAACGCCGGCATACCCGGTGAAGTCAGTGCCGAGGGCGCCCGTCGCTTACCGGGTCTGCTCGACACCCACAAACCGAGTCTGGTTTTAATTATGCACGGGGGCAATGACCTGCTCCAGAAACGCGATGAACAGCAGCTCAAAGAAAATCTACGGCGGATGTACGAGGCGGCCAATCAGCGCAATATTCAGGTGGCTTTTATTGCTGTTCCCAAGCCCGGGCTGATGATCCAGGATGCGCCACTGTACCAGGAACTGGCTGATGAGTTAGGAGCTCAAGTGCTTGCAGGAGCATTATCCGAGCTGATGAAAACCAATGTTTACAAAAGTGATGCTGTCCACCTTAATGCCGCCGGTTACGAAGTCCTGGCGCGCAATATTGCCGATTTTCTGAAATTAAAAGGTGCTATTTGACAAAAACACTGGAGGGGGGAACATGCAGCGTATCAAAGACTGGCCCGCAGACGAGCGGCCGCGGGAGAAACTACTGGCGCGTGGCGCCGATCATCTGACCGATGCCGAATTGCTGGCACTGATTATCCGTACCGGCGATTGTTCCAGTAAAAGCAGCGCGGTTGATCTGGCCCGCGGGTTACTGCGGCGTTTTGGCTCCCTGCGCCAACTGGCAGCCGCCACCATCGCTGAACTTTGTGAGCAACCGGGCATCGGCCCGGCCAAGGCGGCTGAGATTCAGGCCATGTTCCAGATCGCCCGGCGCTTTTCCGACCAGCGCCTGCAACCGGGACAGACTTACCGCTCTTCCACCGACGCCTTCTATCATTTCCACGAACGTCTGTGCGACTATCGCAAAGAGGTGTTTGTGGCACTGTTGCTCGACACCAAAAATCGTCTGATCCGTGAAGTACAGATTTCCGAGGGCAGCCTCAACGCCAGCATTGTTCACCCCCGCGAGGTTTTTTCCCCGGCCCTCAAGGAATCAGCCGCAGCGGTGCTGTTTGTTCACAATCATCCGTCAGGTGACCCGACCCCAAGTCGCGAAGATATCGAGATCACCAGTCGCCTTAAACAGGCGGGTGATCTTCTCGGCATCCGCGTACTGGATCACATCATTATTGGTAACGGTGCCTATATCAGTCTCGCGGATCGGGGAGAGTTGTAGCGGGGCAGTTCAATCGATCCCGTAGTCCTTGATCTTGTACATCAGTGCGCGCAGACTGATTTCCAGCAGTTGCGCCGCCTGGGTGCGGTTACCGCCGGTGCGCTCCAGCGCCAGCCGGATGTACTCTTCCTCTAATTGCCGCGAAGCGATTTTCAGGGACAGCTCTTCTGCCGGCGGTTCTTCTCTGGTTGGTGACACTGGACCCAGAGGTGGCAGTTCCAGCTCGTCAGCGGCGTTAAAGATCAGGGCCTTTTCCAGGTAGTTTTCAAGCTCACGAATATTTCCCGGCCAGCTGTGACGGCGTAACTGGTCGATAGCGACATTGGTCAGGAGCGGCACCGGGCGATGCTCACGGACACAAATACGTTGCAGAAAATGACGCGCCAGCACCGGAATATCATCGGGACGTTCACGCAGGGGCGGGATATGCAAATCAACCACCGCCAGCCGGTAGTAAAGGTCACTGCGAAACTGTCCAGCCTGCACCGCCGCCCACAAATCGCGTCCAGCTGCCGCAACAACCCGCGCTGACACCTTTTCCGTGCGGGTTCCTCCGACCTTACGGATTTCTCCTTCCTGCAGCACCCTTAACAGCTTTGGCTGTAATTCCAATGGCAGATCGGCAATTTCATCGAGCAGCAGGGTGCCATTCGCGGCGATGGCAAAAAGCCCCTGTTTTTCCCGGTCGGCGCCGGTAAAGGCACCCTTGACGTGACCAAAGAGTTCACTTTCCAGCAAGCCGCTGGTCAGGGCACTGCAGTTGATCGCCAGAAACTCCCCGCTACGCCCACTTTCACTGTGCAGGGCGCGGGATATCAGCTCCTTACCGGTGCCGGTTTCCCCTTTGATCAGCACCGGCGAATCGGTGACTGCAACCTTGCACACCTGTTCAAGAAGCACCTCCATCTGCGGACTGGCGTGGATAATATCAGCGCTAGAAAATCCCGAATGATAACGGGACAGGGCTTGTTTGAGGCTGACATTCTCATGCTGTAGAGACAGGCGTTCTTCCGCTTTGCGTAAGGTCAGAATGATCTCATCAGGCTTGAAGGGTTTGGAGATATAGTCGTATGCGCCGGACTTGAGACATTCAAGGGCGGTGTCGATGCTGCCATAGGCACTCATCATAATGATGGTGGTATCCAGCGCCGCAACCTCGGGGTGCTTAAGGAAGGTCAGACCATCCATGTCGGGCATACGGATATCAGAGAGGATCAGGTCAAATTTTTCTTTACGCAACCGCGTTAACGCTTCAACACCATTAACGGCCTCGGTAATACGATAGTCCTGCTCTTCGAGGACCAGGCGCAACATATGACGCATGGCGGCTTCATCGTCAATAATCAGCAGGTTCCGATATTTTTCCACCATGGCAATCCTTTATTGTTGTGCTGACAATGAGTGATTCTCATTGGGCAGATCCCGCTCTGGTCCGTGACAAAAAGAATAGCCCTGTTTTAGCAGATGGGCAATCAAAAGAAAGCTGATATTGCTGTTCTGCCTGTGATCAAAATTCAGGATTCAGTGTAAAGCATCAGGCCAGCAAGACGCCAAGGGCACCAAGAAAAGCAGAGCAGATCAGGATCTTGTTTTAACCAAAAGCCGCTTTTCCTCTCTTGGAGTTCTTGGAGCCTTGGTGGCTAATTTGACTGTAGTGGATAAAAAACAAAAGGGACGAGCTTGTTGGCCCGTCCCTTTGTCGTTTATCGTTATAGTGCGTCTGTTAGAAAATCAGGGTGTCCAGATCTTCAGCAATGCGGTCGCCATATCGGCTGGAGAATCCGCGACGCTGATACCACACTCGGCCAGGAAAGCCTTTTTACTTGCGGCATCACCCTTGCCCCCGGAGATAATCGCCCCGGCATGCCCCATGCGCTTGCCCGCTGGGGCTGTTGCGCCGGCAATAAAAGCGGCAACCGGTTTGGTCATGTGATCACGAACATAGGCCGCTGCCTGTTCTTCGGCATCCCCACCAATTTCACCGATCATGATAACGGCTTTGGTCGCCGGATCGGCTTCAAACATTTTTAATACATCGAGATGACTGGTACCATTAACCGGATCACCGCCGATACCGACACAGGTCGTCTGGCCAATATCGCGGGTGGTCAGCTGCCAGACCGCTTCATAGGTCAGGGTTCCGGAACGGGACACAACCCCGACCGGGCCGGGCTTATGAATATAGCCGGGCATAATACCGATCTTGCATTCACCGGGAGTAATAACCCCGGGGCAGTTGGGGCCGATCAAACGGCAGTTGCGTCCTTCCATGTATTTTTGAACCTTGACCATGTCAAGAACCGGAACCCCTTCGGTGATACAGATCACCAGTTCGATTCCGGCATCAACCGCCTCCATGATCGCATCAGCGCTAGCGACCGGCGGTACGTAGATAACCGAAGCCGTGGCGCCGGTTTCGTTGACGGCATCTTCCACCGTATTAAAAATAGGGAAGCCGTCAATACTGGTCCCGCCCTTGCCGGGGGTGACCCCCCCCACCATCTGGGTGCCATAATCACGTGCGCCCTGGGCGTGGAACAGTCCCGTTGCACCGGTAATCCCCTGGGTAATAACCTTGGTATTTTTATCGATCAGAATACTCATCGCTTTATCTCTCCTTAGCCGTTGACAGCTTTGACAATTTTTTCAGCAGCGTCAGCCATACCTTCGGCACTGACAATGTTCAGACCCGATTCTGCCAGCAGCTTGCGGCCCTTTTCGACGTTGGTTCCTTCAAGCCGCACCACCAGTGGAATAGAAACGCCGACCTGTTTGGCAGCCTCGATAATCCCGGTGGCGATTACATCACACTTCATGATGCCGCCGAAAATATTGACCAGAATCCCCTTCACCTTGCTGTCCGAGAGAATAATCTTGAACGCTTCGGTGACGCGTTCAATGGTTGCACCGCCCCCGACATCAAGGAAGTTGGCCGGCTCACCACCGGTATGTTTGATGATGTCCATGGTCGCCATCGCGAGGCCCGCACCGTTGACCATGCAGCCGATATTACCATCAAGAGCAATATAGGAGAGGTCGTACTGGGAGGCTTCAATTTCCATCGGATCTTCTTCATCGTAATCGCGCAGATCACGGATCCGCAGATGACGGAAAAGGGCGTTGTCATCGAAGTTGAGTTTGGCATCGATACAGAGCAGATGGCCTTCGGCGGTCAGAATCATCGGGTTAATTTCGAGCAGAGAACAATCGGACTCAACAAATGCCTTATAAAGGTTCATCAGAAGCGGTACCGCCTGTTTAACCTGAGGCACAGCAAAGCCAAGCTTGAATGCGACTTTACGGGCCTGGAAGGCGGTCAGACCGACAACCGGGTCAATTGCTTCGAAGAAAAGTTTCTCCGGGGTCTTGGCCGCGACCTCTTCGATGTCCATTCCCCCTTCAGCCGATGCCATTAAGGTCACGCGATCGGTTGCCCGGTCAACCAGAAAGGAAATGTAAAACTCATCGGCGATATTACTGGCGTTTTCCACCAGTACCCGCTTCACTGTTTTCCCTTCGGGACCAGTCTGATGGGTGACCAGAGTCATTCCAAACATATCCTTGGCGTATTGCCTGACTTCGTCAGCTGTCTTGGCGATCTTGACACCACCACCCTTGCCGCGTCCACCGGCATGGATCTGAGCCTTGACTGCCCAGGGGCCGTCGCCCAAGCGTCGGGCCCAGTCGCGGGCCAGGTTACTGTTGTAGACCACATGCCCATCCGGCACCGGAACTCCGAAATTGCGCAGGATTGCCTTGGCTTGATACTCATGAATATTCATCGTGACCTCACCTGGTTAGAAAAAACGGATATTGAACAAGCGCTGAAATGTTCGTTCAGACGCTAATCACTCAAGATGTAACCGAGCACCGGCAGATTGTCAAGTGGTCAGGCCATCTCAATCAACTAAAAGTCGATGATTCAACAAAAAACACATTGTAACAGAAAAAAGGAGGGATTAGAGAAGCTGCGCCGGCCCGCGCATCCACATCGTGGGTACCGGCGCTGATCAGCAACGTTCGCTGGGCGATCACGCCTTGGTTTTCTTCCAGTCAGCCAGGAATTTCTCAATACCGACATCGGTGAGCGGATGCTGGGCCAACTGCTTCATCACCGCAAATGGGATGGTACAGATATCAGCGCCGATCAGTCCGGCATTGAGAACGTGCAACGGTGAGCGCACCGAGGCCACAATGATCTCTGTGTCGTAACCGTAGTTGTCATAGATGGTGCGGATCTGCTCAACCCCTTCCATCCCTTCATGACCAACATCATCGAGACGCCCGACAAAGGGGGAAACATAGGTTGCACCCGCCTTAGCCGCCAGCAGCGCCTGCAACGGCGAGAAAATCAGGGTGACATTGATGTTGATGCCCAGATGACTGAACTCCTTGGTGGCCTTGAGTCCTGCGGTGGTCATGGGCACCTTGATGACAATATTCTGGTGGATCTTGGCCAGCTCTTTGCCTTCTTTGATCATCCCTTCAGCATCAAGGGCGATCACCTCAGCAGAGATCGGGCCATCAACAATCCCGGCAATTTCGGTGATGACCTCTTTGAAATCACGGCCACTCTTGGCAATCAGTGAGGGATTGGTGGTTACACCATCAACCAGCCCCAGTTCGTGGGCGGCACGGATTTCCGATACTTCTGCGGTATCGATAAAAAATTTCATTATATGGCTCCTTCAGTCAGGATTAGGGGGATCGTTATCGCTGTCTTTGAAACGCTCGAGACAGGTTTTGGAGCAAAAGTAGTATTCGCTGCCCTTGATTCGTGCTTTGATCGCATCCTCCTGGGGCAGGTAGGTGCCGCAGACCGGATCCTCCACCATGACATCACCTTTGACCTGCCGATTCTGGCGATCCTGGGGGGGGAGATTGGTCTTCGGGCGGGTCAAAGACAGAAAAAAAGAATAGAGGACAAACCCCAAGAGGACTAACAGCAACAACTTGATCATCAGCTTACCAGGCACCTTGTAATTGAATATCACCAACCGCGCCGGGCAGGGATGTCAACATCTCTGACACCGTGCGAGCAGACTGGGGATGGGTCAGATCTGCTGCCAGATCAGACAATGGTTGCAGAACAAATGAACGCTCATGGAGACGTGGATGGGGAAGTGTGAGCTCTGGCGTTGAACAAACCAGATCACCAACAACCAACAGGTCAACATCGATAGTACGGGCACTCCAACGCTCATCACGTAGGCGCCCGCCACGCCGTTCCAGCTCGCGACAGTAGTCAAGTAGCTCCAACGCAGTCAGGTTCGTTGCCAACTCAAGAACAGCATTGAGGTAGTCCGGCTGACCTGGCGGACCCCCGACCGGTGCCGTTCGGTAGAGGGGAGAACTGGCCACAACGGTTATCTGCCGATGGCCGTCAAGGGCCTCGCGAACCTCTAAAAATCGCGCCAGCGGCTCACCCAGATTTCCCCCCAGACCAATGAATACTCGACACATACCTCGCTCTGTCATAACCTGCGGCATTAAAACACAGGGACAAAAATAAAATCAATGAGTCCCCATCAGCAAAAATGCAGATGGCCGCTCATCAACCTTTTCGTGGAGCCTTCCCATGCAACTAAGCCTGACCCTTGCAGCAACCGACCTCGACAATACCTACGATTTCTATCGCCAGCTACCGGGATTGACGGTACGGCGACTGACGGATTCTCGCGGCACCGTCACCACCTTGCTGGTCTGCAGTGACAATCTGCACATGGTATTCCAACCATTGCACAATCTGGAGCAGCAACACCCGGCATTGTTCCAACATTTGGGCCGCACTCTGCTCGGCGCCGGGCTTGTCCTTGAGTTGGTATGCAGCGAACTCGATGTTGTTTATCGCACTGCGCGTTACCACAAATGGCCGATCCTCTATGAACTGGATGACCGTGAGCATCAGCGCCGTGAACTCTGGCTGCAGGACCCCAATGGCTACCTGCTCGCCCTCAACGAAGAACCTGCGGCAGCACCATAACCGCAATAAGCCATCCCGTTCGTTATCAGGCGTAGCCGCCCTGTTGCCCAAGCATTTCGCGGGTCACCAGAACAATCCCCTTTGACGTAATCCGGAAGCCGTTTTTCCTGTCCTGGTCACTATCATAACCGATCACCGTATCAGCCGGGATTTCACAACCGCGATCAATGATGGCACGGCGGATACGACAATTACGATGAACAACAACCTCAGGTAGAATCACGGTTTCATCAATAGTTGAATAAGAATGCACGCGCACATTTGAGAACAGCAGGGTTTTATTCAGGCGCGAACCGGAGATAATACACCCGCCGGAAACGGTTGAGTCAACGGCCATACCACGGCGATCCTCGTCATTGAATACAAATTTGGCCGGGGGCAAATGCACCTGATAGGTCCAGACCGGCCAATTGGGATCATAGAGATTCAACTCAGGATTCGGCGAAATCAACTCCATATTCGCCTCCCAGAAGGCATCCAGAGAACCAACATCACGCCAGTAGGCCAGCTGGTTGGTTTCCGGATTGCGGTAAGGATAAGCCATAACATCGTGGCTCTCAATAATGGCAGGAATGATATTCCTGCCGAAATCATGGTCAGAGTCGGGATTTTTGCCATCCCTTGTTAATACTTCTTCCAGAAATTCGGTGTTGAAGATGTAGTTCCCCATCGACGCCAGGGTCATTCCGGGCTGTCCTGGAACCTCGGAAGGATGTTCCGGTTTTTCATCAAAGCGCACAACCCGCATGTTTTCATCAACCGTCATTACTCCGAAAGCACCGGCCGCTTCCGCGACCGGGACCTCCATACAGGAGACGGTCATATCGGCGCCACTTTCAACGTGATGTAGGAGCATATCGCGATAATCCTGACGATAAATATGATCTCCTGAGAGAATGAGAACGTATTTGGGTTTCTCCGCGCGGATAATATCCATGTTCTGATAAACCGCGTCTGCTGTTCCCTGATACCACTCCTCGGAAAAACGCTGGGACGCCGGCAGAATCTCGACAAATTCACCCAATTCTTTTTTGAAATGGCTCCAGCCGCGCACCAGGTGGCGGATCAAGGAATGGGACTTGTACTGGGTCAGCACGCCGATCCGACGAATCCCCGAATTGACACAGTTGGAAAGTGGAAAATCAATAATCCGATACTTTCCGCCGAAATAAACAGCGGGTTTGGCACGCCATTCGGTCAATTCATGCAGCCGGCTCCCACGCCCACCGGCCAGAACCAGAGCAAAGGTGTCCTTGACAAGATGGCTGACATAACGATAGACGATATGAGACTCGGGCTGTGAACTCATAGACAACTCCCTTCCAGTGCAAAGTGTTCCTTGGTGAAATAAGCTTCCATTGTACACATTCCTCCCTAAATTGTCTCTTACATTGGGCGCTTTATGGTCAAAAAGAAAGCTGTTGCCCGAAAGTTAATCATCGGCTTTAATGGGCGCGATTCCTGATACGTTTTTCCGTTTTTTTAATCATGAGTTGCTATGAACCACACAAATAAAATGAGTACCCGTCTGTTGCTGCGCCTTTTTGTCCCCTTCGGACTGGGGTACGCTATTTCCTACCTGTTTCGCAGCGTCAACGCCGTTATTGCTCCGGATCTGATCACTGATCTTGGCCTCACTGCTGCCGATCTGGGGCTACTGACGTCGATCTATTTTCTTTGTTTTGCCGCTTTTCAACTCCCTTTGGGGATTCTGCTTGATCGCTTCGGTTCCCGTCGGGTCGAAGGAATTCTGCTCTTATTTGCGGCTGCCGGGGCCCTGACCTTTGCTTTATCCCACAGCCTTACCGGGTTGTTGATCGGGCGCGCGCTGATTGGCCTGGGGGTCTGCGCCTGCCTGATGGCAGCCTTTAAAGCCTTCGCCAGCTGGCTTCCCAGAGAACGCCTGGCTTTTGCCAACGGGGTGCAGATGGTGTCGGGCGGTGTTGGTGCTCTGCTGGCAACCACGCCTGTTGAAGCTGCCATGGGGCTGACCGACTGGCGCGGACTGTTTCTATTTCTCGCCTTGTTGACCCTCATTGTCGCCCTGATCGTCTTTTTTGTTGTCCCGGAACAGCCACACCAACCGACACCGGAAACCTTGACACAACAGCTCCAGGGTCTGAAAAGTGTCGTTGTGACCCCTTCTTTCTGGCAGATTGTCCCCTGGGCGATGACCAGCCAGGCGGCCTATTTGTCGTTACAAGGATTATGGGCCGGCCCCTGGCTACGCGATGTGGCCGGACTGGAGCGCGGGGATGTGGCACGGGGGCTATGGTGGATTGCCGTGGCGATGATTGTCGGCTACTTCGTCAGCGGTATGCTGGCAGAACGGTTAAACCGCCGCGGCATCTCAACGGAACGGGTAGCCGCTATCGGCATGATGTTATTTATGATCAGCCAGCTGGTACTGCTAATAACACCGGCTTATCCCATCATTTCCTGGATCAGTTTCGGGTTATTGGGCACCGTGGGGATTCTGGCCTATGCCATTCTTGCCCAACGCTTCCCGCAAAAGCTCCTCGGACGCTGTAACTCGGTGCTGAACCTGCTTGTTTTTGCCGGCGCCTTTGGTGCCCAGTGGCTGGTCGGCATCATCATCGGCCTCTTTCCTCTCACCGCCAGTGGTGGCTATTCCCCCGCTGGGTACCGCGCCGCCTTTGCTACCCTGCTGACGTTACAGGGAATCAGCTGTCTGTGGTTCTTCTGGAGCCGTCGGCAGCAGCGCTGATCGGACTTATCTATTGGTCAGATACAGACCAACGCTGACCAATAGCAGGCCAACCAACAGTGACCAGGTTAATGGCTCACCCAGCAGCAGGATCGACAGACACACGGCGGTCAGCGGCACAATATTGATAAACTGCCCGGCGCGGGTCGAACCGATACGGACGATCCCCTGATAATACCAGACAAATCCGAGCACCGTGCCGAACAGCGCCAGATAACTGATATGAGCCCAAGTGGTTAAACTAGCGGCAGCAACCTGCGCACCCAGACCGGACAGCAAGGCAAGGGGCAGCAACAGCAAGGCCCCGGCAACAGCTGAATAGGTCACTGCCACCAATGGCGAAAAATTGCGCATGGCGCGCCGACCGACCAATGAGTAGGTGGTCCAGCTGAGTACGCAACCAAAAATCATCAGTTCGCCCCAGCCGACCCCACCCGTGAATAACTGGCTCAAGTCACCACGAACAACAACCGTTATCGCACCGGCAACCGAGAGAACGATGCCCAGGACCTTCCTTGGTGAGAGACTTTCACCATAAAAGATCGCGGCACCAATAGCGATCATCACCGGATTGTTGGCAATGATAATCGCTGCCCGGCTCGCTTCAATCTGCTTTAACCCACTGAAAAAAAAGACGTTGTAGGCAAAGACCCCACTTAAACCCAGCAGCAGCAGCGGAAGCAGATCGTCCCGATTAATCCGTGGCAGATGGCCATGGTGCTGCCAGGTAAGCACCAGCAGCACCGCCGCTGCGAGCGTGAAGCGCAAAAAGGCAGCAACAGTAGGCGACAAATCAGCGGCGAGCAACTTGCCGGAGATAAAGGTTCCTCCCCAGAAAACTGCCGCGAGGGCCAGTTTCAGGTAAATTTGCCACTGTGGCGCAGCACCGGGCATGGTTATTTCAACCCGATATCAGCTGCAAACCTCTTCTCGCCAGTCAGTTTCTGCACCACAACTCCGGCCATGGTCAATCCGAAGATTGGTGGTATGTAGGACGAACTGCCAAGAATCACCCGCCGGTCGCTGCAGCTCCAGGATTGTTTTTCTCGATTGGGACAGATACAGCTATCGACGCAAACATAGGCTTCATCAGTTAACGGCCGAAATTCTTCGGTTGAGTAAACCACCTGCACCCCCTGATCGATCCCGCGTTTACGCAACTCTTTGCGGATAATCCGCGCCAGACGGCACTTCTGCGTTGCGCTGATGTCGGCAACCTGGATCCGGGTCGGATCGAGTTTGTTGGCCGCCCCCATCGAGCTGATCACCGGAATCCGGCGTTTCACACAACTTTCGATCAAGTGCAGTTTGGCGGTAATATGGTCGATGCAGTCGAGGACATAATCGTACCCCGATGGCAACAATTCCTGCGCATTTTCGGCCTGATAAAATGCCTGTTCAGGGGTCACCCGACAAGCGGGGTTGATCTGCCGGCAGCGTTCACCCATCACCTCCACCTTGGAGCGACCAACAGTGCTCTCCAGAGCATGGATCTGACGATTGATATTGGTTGCGCAGATGTCATCGAAATCGATCAGGGTCAGGTTTCCGATGCCGGCACGCGCCAAACTTTCGGCAGCGTAACTGCCGACCCCACCGATACCGAACACGGCAACTGATGCTGTCGCCAATCGATCCATTGCGGACTTACCGACCAGCAACTGCAGCCTGCTGAAGCGATGCTCTTTCATCTATCGTTATCCTGAAGTTTTGGGAACAGGTGCCGGGCATTGCCGGTGGTCATCTGCGCTGTTTCTTCCAGACTGAGACCACGCAGGCGTGCAACCTGTTCGCCTATCTTGAGCAGATCACAAGGATCAGAGGTCATATCGGGGAAGTCCGTTTCCAGCACCAGGGCTGTAGCCGGCAAGGCGGAGACCGACGCGGGTAACTTACGGGCATTATCACGCAGCAGAATCGGCCCGACGCCGATGGAGAAACCAAGATCGACAACCTGCCGAGCAAACTCAGGACTGGCGGAAAATCCATGCCAGACGCCACCGACCCGGCGACCAATTTCAAGTTCACGGAGGATATTGAGCAACGCCCCGTTTTTATGGCGACAGTGAAGAATGACCGGCAATCCGGCATCGAGAGCAATCTGCAGCTGAGCACGCAGGACTTGCTCCTGCACGTCCTGAGCCGGGCCAACCTCAGCGTCCAGACCAATCTCACCGATGGCCACCACCTTGGGATGCCGGGCCAGCTTCTTTAAACCCAGGGCCGCTTTGTCATCCCAGTGCTCGCCACACATGGGATGGATGCCTGGAGCAGCGTAGACCTGCTGATGTTGCTCGGCCAGAGCCAGCATCGCATCCCAATCTGTTGCCCGGACTCCCGGTTGGATCAAAAAGTCGATCCCCGCTGCAGCGGCGGTCGTTACCCGGACATCAGCCGAGTTCTCTGTTTGAGGATCAAGCAGGTGAATGTGTGTATCACAAAAGCTCATACCGGCTTTAATCAACAACCCGAGCAGCCAGGACCCGGCTACCCAAGTTCTTCACCTTTGCAGGGTCAGCGATGGGTCCGAGCCCGGTAGCAGCCTGATGGGTGGCTCCAGCAGCAACCGGACCGGGAATCCGCAGTCGGGTCTGCCGGCGTTTACCGGCCTCATCGTCGTAACCAACCTCGAGGATGATATCACCAATATCAACCGGGGTCTGATTGGCCAGGCGGGCAATCAACTGACCCTGACGATCGAGAGCAAAATCAACCTTCAGGTATTTGCCGGGATTGGTGGACAGATCAAGGCGCACCAGTGAGGCATAGGCCTGGCGCCCGACTGGTGAATCGGATGCTGCGGCTCTCGAGAAATACTCCAGCGCCTTGGACTGGTTGCCGCGATTGAGCGCCAGTTGCCCAAGAGAGTTCATCGCTGGTGCCGTGGGTAACAGAGCAACACTGCGTTCCAGATCGGCGTTTGCTGATCTGGTCTCCCCCAGGGCCTGATAGGCCAGGCCACGCTGCAGGTAGTAGTGGAAATATTCCGGCTGGCGCTGCAGCGCCTGATTAAAAGCTGTTATCGCTTCACGTTCACGCCCCTGTTTGCGTAAAGCATCACCACGCAAACCGTAAAAAAGGGCTTCTCCGGGCTCACCGGCAATCGCCTGGTCAGCCAGGGCAAGAGCGCGATCATCACGGTTGTCATTCAGCGCCTTGCGCCCTGTGTCGTAGGCATCGTAAGACTTCTGTGCGGCGAGTAGCGGAGCCATCATCTTTCGATATGATTCCACCCCTCTCTCGCCACCGGCAGGAAGACTCGCCAGGGTTCTGCGATTGGCATCGACCCGCTCCTGCGATGGAGGATGACTGGCAAACAGGCCTTCGAGCCAATTGCTCTGCCGCCCTTCGGACAGACGGACAAAGGTCTGCTGGAGATCAACCGCGGCACTGGGGTCATAGCCGGCGCGTGACATATAGAGCATGCCGTAATAATCGGCCTCAATCTCGGCTTCACGGCTGTATTTCTGGCTCACCAGACCGGCAGCAATAGACGCTCCGCCCATCGCCAGCCCGGCATATTCACTATTGCCGGCTGCCATCGCTGCGGCAACCACGGCACCTTGCAACAACATCCCTCGTTGCATACTCTGGGCACTGTGGCGCGCGGCCGCATGAATGATCTCGTGACCAAGTACCGCTGCCAGTTCCGCTTCACTCTGCATTTCGACCAGCAGACCGCGGTTAATGGCAATCTTGCCGCCGGGCAACGCCCAGGCATTCGGGGTCGAATCGTTAATCACCTGAAATTCATAGGGAAGTTGACGATCACTAACTGCCGCCAGGCGCCCGCCAACCTCCTTGACATAGGCAGTAATCTGCGGCTGGGTACTATAATCCCCCCCTTGCATCTGCCGTAACGGTGCATACTGCTCAGCGCCGATCTGCAGTTCCGTCCCTTCTCCGACCAGCACCAGTTCATTGCGCCCGGTCACCGGATTGACGGCGCAACCGCTCAGTATTACCAGCAACAAAGCCCACACCAGATGTCGTAACATCATCGCCTCCCGCTTACACACATAGTGATCAACCTGCCCATATCAAGCCTCAATCAAAGCAACCAATACCCGGCGCTTGAGTTCGCCTTGAAGCATCTGCTTGATTTTTTCTTCCAATTGTTGCAGCGCTACCTCTTCAACCATCTTATCGAGACCATCGAGTTTCCACTCGCCTGCCAGCTTGGTCCAGACCTGCTGACGGCGCGCCATAGGGGCTGCGGCTGAATCGATGCCAATCAAACGCACCCCACGCAGAATAAAGGGAAAAACATTGATCGGCAGTTCCGGCGAGGCTACCAGGCCACAACAGGTAACAACCCCATCGTAACGGGTCGACTTGATCGCTGTTGCCAACATCTCGCCACCGACGCAATCGACAACACCGCCCCAGGTGGTTTTAAGCATCGGGCGTTCACTGCCGGTCATAAAGGCTTCACGACTGAGCACCTGCTGGGCGCCGAGGCGTTTAAGGTAAGATTCTTCATCGAGCTTGCCGGTCACTGCTGTTACCTGATAACCAAGCTTGGCCAGAATTGCCACCGCCAAGCTGCCCACCCCGCCGGTCGCACCAGTCACCAGGATCGGACCGGAATCCGGAGTCACCCCATTAGCCACCAACTGGTCAACCGACAACCCGGCCGTCAACCCGGCGGTGCCATACATCATACTCTCCTTGATGGTCAATCCTTTCGGCAATTTCAGGGCCCAACTGGATGGTACGCGAATAAGCTGGCCAAAGCCGCCATCGGTTTCCATTCCCAGATCATAGCTGGTGACAATCACCGGGTCGCCAGGCTGGAAACTGCCGTCATCACAACTGACAACCTCGCCGGCGGCATCAATCCCTGGGGTATGCGGAAACTCACGGGTGACCCCCGGGTTACCGGTCGCCGACAGAGCATCTTTGTAGTTGAGGGATGAATAATGAACCTTAACGACCAGATCTCCGGCGGGCAACTCATCCAGGCTGCGGGTTTCAATCGAACGGACAAACACCTTTTTTTCCGGCTGACTTACGACTAACGCTTTAAACTTCATGGACATAAAAACCTCCTCAACGAAATAAGTGATCAACAACGATCAGCAAAATAGCGAAAATATTGTCAAATGACACTATACCACGGACTCGCTGGCGGCCATAGTCATTGCCCGGCAACAGCTCTTAAGTAACTAATCAACATAGATCATCTTGCGGGTCATCCCACCGTCGACAACAAAATCCTGGCCGGTGATAAACCCCGCCTGATCAGAAACCAGATAGCCGACCAGAGCGGCAATATCCTCCGGAGCACCGACTCGCCCCACCGGATGCTGAGTGTGATCCTGTACCTGTAAGGCATCATCAGTGACATGAATCCAGCCCGGGCTGATACTGTTGACCCGAATCTGCGGTCCAAGACTCACGGCCATGGCGTGGGTTAAAGCCACGACACCCCCCTTGCTGGCAGAATAGGCCTCGGTGTCAGGTTCTGACTGTAATGCCCGGGTTGAGGCCAAATTCACAATCGAACCCCTCTGTATCCGCAACCAGGGAATCGCATATTTACTGCACAGAAAAACGCCAGTCAGATTAGTCGCCAGCATCCGGTTCCAATCGACCAATTCCAGCTGTTCAAGTGGGGCACCATGGGCGTCGGCGATTCCGGCATTATTGATCAGCGCATCCAGGCGACCAAAATCCGCACTGACTCGTGCAAAGAGCGCTTTGACCGCCGCCTCATCACTCACATCTGTGGTTATCGCGGTGATCTCGCCGGCAGATTCGGCAACCACCTGACGACCGGCTTCCTCATTAATATCGGCAATCACCACCCGAAATCCATTTTGCTCAAGGCGCAGAGCAATCCCCTTGCCAATCCCCTGCGCTCCACCGGTCACCAGGGCAACCGGTTGCAACGTATCAGACATAGTCGACTTCTCCTTTGAAGGCTAAGATACCTGTCATTCTACCAAATCGATCATATTGCTCAAATGCCAAAGCGCAGCCAACAAATTTCGCAATACTGCGAACAATCTGATTTATCGTTAATTTTCAGCATGTTGAACTAAAGGTTTGGGCGAACCAACCGCCCATAAACCAAAATAACGTTTGCATATTTGCAAATATACATATCATTGAATAATTACCAAGAAGAAATAAGTATCTGATCTTTATAGATTTTACAGATTTTAAAAAGAATAGAACATCGGTATGAAAACTGCTTACATCTTGTCACAATCATAAAATCATCAAACGCGTCCGCTAAGGGCGTCGATGCTGACAACCTGAACTTTATAGCAAAAGTCGCCCGATTCATTATTCATCTCATACAGGAGAAAATCGATGCAGAAAGAACCTATCCTCGCATTTAAGGATGTCGGCCAGGGCCCGGCCGTTGTCCTTATCCATGACCTCCCTTTAACCGCCGAGATCTGGAACGAACAGATTGAGCCCCTGAAGAATGCCGGATTTCGGGTCATTCTTCCCGATTTTTCGCAATGCCGTGAACACAATAGCATTTCCGATTACAGTCATAGTATCCTGCGGTTGCTCAACCGTCTTGGCCTGCGCCGCTTTGCTGCTTGCGGTATGGGAATGGGCGGAGCAATCCTCTTCGATCTGCTTGAGCACCATCCCAAGCGCCTTGCCGGTGCCTGTTTCATTTCCACTCGACCGGTTCAGGACGATGTTCAGGAACGTGCCCGCCGTGCCGAACTGATCGATGAGCTGATGAAAAGTGAAGGAGAAAATGCACGTGAACAACTGGTGAACATGCTCATTGCCGGACGCGAGCAACAAATTCCCGAACATCTGTTGAACTCTGTGCGCCGGATGGTGAACAATTACGATCGTGATACCCTGATCAGTGGCCTCAAAGCGATGATTAATCGCCGCGACTACACCCAACTGCTCGCCACTCTGCAACTGCCCACCCTGGTCGTTAGCGGTGAACATGACAACATTTGCCACCCCCATCACGTTGGGATCATGGCAGGGAAATTACCGCGCTGCCTCGGCTCGGACAAGCTGAATGGTGGCCACTTGCTGTCCCTGGAACTGCCGCAGGAGCTCAGCCGCAAGCTGGTCGACTTTTTCCGCCGCATCGCCCCAAGACGCAACCAG
>CAZMFD010000021.1:4177-43146 GCA_964565445.1 uncultured Geobacteraceae bacterium | reverse complement strand
GGGAAGTTTTTAGCATTTAATGCCCCCTCATCCGGCTTTCAGCCACCTTCTCCCCCAGGAGAAGGGTTCAAGCGGAAGGGCAGCGCTAATCCCTATCATTACTTCAACTTCCAGGTCGTTCCCTCACGACTGTCGAGCAGTTCAATGCCGCGTTCTTCGAGCTCAGCGCGGATCTGATCGCCGCGCTCAAAATTCTTGTTCTGCCGAGCCTCCAGGCGTTCTTTTAGCAGTTGTTCAATCTCTTCATGGGTGATTTCCAAGCCTGCCAGTCCCGCCAGCTTGACCTTCTCCAGCCATTGTTGCGGTTGTGAGCCGAGAATGCCGAGGACGCTGCCAAGTTCAATGATGGTGGCGTGAAGATCCTTGACCTGGGCGACAAGTTCCGGTTTTTTGGCAAATTTTTTGGTGGCAATCAGGCGGTTGACGGTGCGCACTCCTTCAAACAGATGAGCGATGGCCAGAGCGGTGTTGAAGTCGTCATTCATCGCTTCAACAAATTGTTGCTTCAGTTCCGCCCCCAGGGTACTGGGAGGAGCCGTGGAGTCAGCGGAGAGGGCGCCGGTGGTTTGTTCGGCACTCTGCAGCGCCTCATAGAAACGGCTTAAGCCTGTACGGGCATCTTTAAGGTTGTGGTCGGAGAAATCGATGGGTGAGCGATAATGGGCGGTGAGAATGAAAAAACGCACAACTTCCGGGTCGTAGACCTTGAGAATGTCACGAATAGTAAAAAAGTTGCCCAGGGATTTACTCATTTTCTCCTGGTTGACGTTGACAAAACCATTGTGAATCCAGTACTTGACGAAAGGCTTACCGCTCGCCCCCTCGCTCTGGGCGATTTCGTTTTCATGATGGGGAAAAATCAGGTCGCGCCCGCCACCGTGGATATCGAAACTGTCACCAAGTAGCGACGAGCTCATGGCTGAACATTCGATGTGCCAGCCCGGTCGCCCCGGCCCCCAGGGGGAGTCCCAGTGGGGCTCTCCAGGCTTGGCCGATTTCCACAGGGCAAAGTCCATCGGGTTGCGTTTGTGCTCTCCAGGGGCAATCCGTGTGCCCGCAAGCATTTCATCCTTGTTGCGTTTGGAGAGTTTGAGGTAGTCGGGGAAACCATCAACCCGGTAATAGACATCGCCGCCGGCCTCGTAGGCCAAACCCTTGTCGATCAGTTGTTGACTGATGGTGATAATCTCGCCGATGTAGGCGGTGGCCCGGGGTTCATGGGTTGGTTTGACGAGGCCCAACGCCACCATGTCTTCATCAAACGCGCGGATAAATTCTTCGGCCAGTTCTTTACTTGGAATCCCCCGTTCGTTGGCGCGGTTGATGATCTTATCGTCGACATCGGTGTAGTTGCGTACATAGGTAGTGTCAAAGCCGATATATTGCAGATAACGGAAGATCACATCGAAAACAATATTGGCGCGGGCATGACCGATATGACAGTAGTCGTAGACGGTCACACCGCAGACATACATCTTGACCTTGCCCGGCTCCAAAGGCTCAAAATCTTCTTTTTTCCCGCTCAACGTATTGTAAACACGTAAACTCATCTTGTCATCTCCCTAAAACCTGGATTATCACTTAAGGCACAGGATCCGAAAGTCCGATGCTGAATAGATACACATTTATTTAATCTTTGCCCAGGTGTCCCGCAAGGTCACGGTGCGATTAAAGACCGGTTTCCCTGGGTGCGAGTCCTTGCTGTCGATAGTAAAGTAGCCGACCCGCTCAAATTGAAAGGTACCGCCCATTTCCTCATTCAGCAAGCCTGGTTCCGCTAAACCCTCTGTTACCTTGTATGATTCCGGATTAAGGGCATCAAGGAAGTTTTCCGCTTTATCCGGATTCTCAAGCTGAAACAGGCGGTCATATTGGCGGATTTCTACCGCTTTAGCATGACGGGCAGAAACCCAGTGAATGATCCCTTTGACCTTGCGGCCATCCGCCGGGTTTTTCCCCAGGGTGTCAAGATCAGCACTGCAGCGTAACTCTGTCACTTCCCCCTGTTGATCACGAACCACCTCATCACAGCGGATAATGTAGCCGTTGCGCAAGCGTACCTCACGCCCCGGCCCGAGGCGGAAGAACTTCTTTGGTGGGTCCTCCATGAAGTCGTCGCGCTCGATGTAGATTTCGTTGCAAAAAGGCAGCAGACGGGTGCCCGCTTGAGGGTTCTGGGGATGATTGGCCGCCTCCAGGTTTTCCGTCTGATCTGCCGGATAGTTGCTGATGACGACCTTGAGGGGGTTCAGAACGACCTGGCGGCGCGGTGCCGTTTCGTTGAGTTGTTCGCGCACGCAGTCTTCGAGGATCGCCAGATCAATCCAGCTGGCTGAACGGCCAACGCCGATGCGCTCGCAAAAGGTACGGATCGCTGCCGGTGGGTAGCCCCGCCGCCGCATTCCCACCAGGGTCGGCATGCGTGGATCGTCCCAACCGCTGACGTGGGTTTCCTTGACCAGCTGCAGCAGCTTGCGTTTGCTCATCACCGTGTAACTCAAGTTGAGGCGGGCAAATTCGATCTGCTGCGGCGCAAAGATATTGAGTTCGCGGATGAACCAGTCATACAAGGGGCGGTGATCCTCAAATTCCAGGGTACAGATCGAGTGGGTCACCCCTTCGATGGAGTCTCCCTGGCCATGGGCATAGTCATACATCGGGTAGATGCTCCAGTGATCGCCGCTGCGATGATGATGGGCATGGAGAATCCGGTACATGGAGGGGTCACGCAGATTGATGTTGGGCGCAGCCATATCGATTTTTGCTCGTAACACATGGCTGCCATCAGGGAATTCTCCCTGTTTCATCCGTTCGAACAGATCCAGGTTTTCGGCGACGGAACGGTCACGGTAGGGGCTGGCAATGCCGGGTTCAGTGAGGGTGCCGCGCTTAACGCGCATTTCCTCGGCACTCTGGCTGTCGACATAGGCCTTGCCCTGTTTAATCAGTTCGACTGCCCATAGGTAGAGCTGTTCAAAGGTATCGGAGGCGTAATAGAGGTGCTCACCCCAGTCAAAGCCTAGCCACTGGACATCTTCTTTGATGGCGTCAACGTATTCAGCCTCTTCCCTGCTGGGATTGGTGTCGTCGAAGCGCAGATGACAGCGTCCGTCGAATTCCTGAGCCAGCCCGAAATTCAGGCAGATACTCTTGGCATGGCCGATATGCAGGTAGCCGTTGGGTTCAGGGGGGAAGCGGGTGATGATATTTGTGCGGCGGCCACTGGCAAGGTCGTCGCTGATGATGGTGCGGATAAAGTTGGAGCCAGATGCGCTATCCGGGGTTGTCATGATTTCCCTCTGTATCAGGTTAACAGCGCAGCACGGCGCGCGCGTTCTATGGTGGATGGACGGGTGATCAGGGCGACGGCATAAGCAGCAATCCCTTCGCCACGTCCACAAAAGCCCAGTTGTTCGGTTGTGGTTGCTTTGACATTGACCTGTTGCAGCGGCACGCGGCAATCTGCGGCAATGTTGGCCATCATGGTGGGGATATGGGGCGCCAGTTTTGGCTGCTGGCAGACAATAGTCGCATCGATGTTGCCGAGCAGGTAGCCCTCTTTGCCAATCAGTTCCATCACCCGGCGCAGCAGCGTGCGGCTGTCACAGCCCTTGTAACTCGGGTCAGAGTCGGGGAAATGTTGACCGATATCGCCCAGCCCGGCAGCGCCTAACAAGGCATCACCGATGGCATGAAGCAGAACATCGGCGTCCGAATGACCTAGCAGCCCGAGATCATATTTAATCGTAACCCCACCAAGAACCAGCGGCCGGCCTGGTACCAGCTGGTGGACGTCGTAGCCCTGACCAATGCGCATCATGCCGATTTCTCCTTATAACTGTCAAGCAGCGCCGCAGCGATCAGCAGATCCGCAGGCGTCGTGATTTTAAGGTTGCAATCGTCTCCCGCAAGCACCTGCACAGGATAGCCGGCAGCGGCGACCAGGGCGGCATCATCGGTTGCGGGAACAGTGCTGGAAATCTGCTGATGAAAAGCCTTGTTAAGGATATCAAAATGAAACCCTTGTGGGGTTTGAGCCTGCCACAGCTGGTCGCGCGGCGGGGAGTCGATAATCTGCCCCTGGATGACCTGCTTGATCGTGTCCTTGGCCGGCACAGCGATAATACAGGCTCCGTTGCTGGCGATACTCTCCAGCAGGGCTCTAAGCAAGTCGCTATTGAACAAGGGGCGGGCACCGTCATGGATCAGGATCGGGCGCCTCGGTTGGTCATAGCCATCCTCAATCACAGCGGCCAGCCCGTTACGAACCGAGTCCTGGCGCTCTTTACCACCGGCAACCAGCCGCCGAACGGATGCAAATTGATAGCGATCGAGAATCTCATCTTGACAATAGGTAACATCAGTGGCTGGGACAATGGGATAAATCGCTTCAACCAGGGGATGTTGATCAAACCGGGCGATGGTGTGCGCGAGTAACGGCTTCCCCTGTAACTGAAGATATTGTTTGCTGGTCACGGTTCCCATGCGCTGCCCTGAACCGGCGGCGGGAATCAGCACGATGGCCTTTAGATCTGAAGATGGCAAGGCGGGCAATACAGGCTCCTTGAATTAAAAAAGACCAGGCACTATAGCACCTGGTCTTGATTGTTTGAAACGGAAATTCGTGGAAACAAAGAATCAGTGGAAGATGTTTTCCAGGCGCTGCATGACCTGATCTTCTTTGGCCCCCTGAGCCAGGGCAACTTCGGTTACCAGCAGTTTGCGGGCTTGCTCGAGAACCTTTTTTTCGCCGTAGGAAAGCTCTTTGGCAGTCTTGATCTGATAAAGATCACGCAGAACCTCGGCAACCTCCAGCAGATTACCGGTTTTCAGCTTATCGTTATATTCACGCTGACGACGACTCCAAGAGGCAATCTTGCCGTTTTCGGTGCGCTCAGCCAGGGCATCAAAAATGCCGGTAATACGCTGTTGATCAATCAGCTGGCGCATGCCGACACTGACAGCATTGCCAATCGGAACCATGATCCGCATATCGCTGTCGACCAGGCGCAGGATATAGTACTTCAGGGTTTGACCGGAATATTCCCGAACTTCGATATCTTCTATTACCCCGACCCCTTGGGTCGGGTATACTGCCATATCACCGATTTTAAACAAAGTTGTACTCCTTTAGCTCGACCCTGTGACAATAGCACAAGTGTCTTCGGGCGTCAATGCCTCATTTTCGGTTAACACACTGATTTATAGGAAGAAAGTTTTTAGCTAAAAGCTGAAGGAATGGGTGTGTTAGGGTTCTAATACATGTTCATCGCAGAAGGGGAGGTTCATAATGCGTATTGCCATTGTTGGGGCCGGAGCCCTGGGTTTGTACTATGGAGCCATGTTGCAGCGCAGCGGCGTCGATGTTTGCTTTTTGCTGCGGCGCGACTATCAGGCCATCACTAGCGATGGCTTACAGGTTCGTTCGGTCAATGGTGATTTTTATCTGGCACAGGTCAAGACATTTAGCACCCCCGAGGAGATCGGGGTGGTGAATCTGGTCATTGTCGGACTCAAAACCTTCTCAAATGGGCGGATGAGCGAGTTAGTCACACCTCTTATTGATAGCAAAACAGCAATCCTGACCCTCCAGAATGGCCTGGGTAACGAGGAGCTTCTGGCCAAAGCCTTTGGCCCGGAACGGGTTCTCGGCGGTATAGCGTTTCTGTGCAGCAATCGTGGTGAGCCGGGAGTCGTTCACCATCTCGGTGAAGGGCGGATTCGCCTCGGTGAGTTCAGCGCTGGACTGACTCCGCGCAGTGAAAAGCTGGCCCTGATGTTCCAGGAAGCTGGTGTCCCCTGCGAAGCAGTGGCGGATTTACGTCGGGCACGCTGGGAAAAGCTGGTCTGGAATATTCCTTTCAACGGCCTCTCGGCGTTACTGGGTCAGGATGTGACTGATATCCTCACCTGTAGCCATACCCGCGAGCTGGTGCGCGAGCTGATGCTGGAAGTGATCGCCGGAGCCAACGCTTTAGGCTTAAGCAGGGAGATCGATGGCCCAACCTTCAGCGAGCAGATGATCTCTTTTAGCGACGGAATGGATCACTACCGGCCCAGTATGCAGATTGACCGCGAAGAAGGTCGTCCCCTGGAGCTCGAAGCGATCTTTGCCATTCCACTGCAACAGGCCGCTGCAGCCGGAATCATTATGTCCCGGGTTGATATGTTGTACCGGTTGTTGGCCGGTGGCGAGAAAGTGACTTAATAAACAAAATAGTCCGTTTTGCTAAGCGATTCCGGCCTGATTGTTTCAGGTGAAATGTCAGCGCTTTACCGGAACCAGAAAGCTCAGGGCGAAAAGGAAACAGGCTGCGACCACAATGCTGGGCCCGGTGGGCGTGTCCCACTGAAAAGAACCGTAGAGTCCGCCGGCAACGGAGGCACACCCAAGCAGGCAGGCCAATAGCGCCATCATTTCCGGATTGCGGGCAAAGCGTCGGGCGGTGGCTGCCGGGATGATCAGCAGTGAGGTCACCAGCAGTAGGCCCACCACCTTCATCATGACCGCAACGGTCAAGGCAATCAAGGCCAGAAAAAGGCCATTGACCCGCGTCACCGGAATCCCTTCGACCCGCGCCAGATCTTCATGAATGGTGATCGCCAACAACGGTTGCCACAGCCATAACAGGCCGGCCAGGGCCCCTCCTCCGCCGAGATAAATCCACAACAGATCGCTGTTGCCGATCGCGAGAATATCACCGAACAGGTACGCCATCAGGTCAATGCGAACGTCCGGCATGAAGGCCAGGGTGACCAGACCCAGGGAGAGGGCGCCATGAGAAAAGATCCCCAGCATGGTGTCGCTGGCCAGGTGGCGTTGGCGCTGGCTGATGAACAGCAGTAAGGCCAGCAGCTGGCAGACAATGATCACTCCGAGGGTCAGGTTGATATGCAGTAAGAAGCCCAGGGCAACACCGAGCAGGGCCGAGTGGGCAAGGGTGTCACCAAAATAGGCCAGGCGCCGCCAGACCACAAAGGCGCCGAACGGTCCTGCGACCAGAGCCACACCAATTCCGCCGAGCAGTGCCCGCAGGAGAAAATCATCAATCACAGGAACAGCCTCCATGGTCATGATGATGGTTACGGTCATGTTGGTAGAGGGCCAGATGACCGTACATCTTAAGATATTCAGGGTCGCTGGTAACCACCGCCGGGGTCCCACTGCAGCAGATGTGACGGTTCAGGCACAGAACCCGATCGGTAGCTGCCATCACCAGGTGGAGATCATGGGAGACCATCAGGACACCGCAATTACGCTCATCACGAATCTTACCGATCAGTTGATAGAGTTCCACTTGACCATGGACATCGACCCCCTGTACCGGCTCATCAAGAACCAGCAGGTCCGGTTGTCGTAGCAGCGCGCGGGCGAGCAGCACCCGTTGCTGTTCGCCGCCGGAAAGATGCTGCATGGCGGCATCTGCCACATGTTCAGCGCCGGTCTTTTTTAGCGCGTTCCGCAATGTGGCAGCGTCACATCCCTTGCGGGCAAAGGAGAGAAATCGCTTGACTGAAAGGGGGAAGGTTGGATCCAGCTGCAGGCGCTGGGGCATATAACCGATGGTCAGCTGGGGGCGATGATAAAGGATTCCCGAGGTTGGTCGTAACAGTTCAAGGGCTACCCGCAACAGGGTGGTTTTACCCGCACCATTGGGGCCGATGACGGTCACGATTTCACCCGAGCGGATCGCGAAGCTGACCGCTTCCAGCAGAGTACTGCCACCCAATACCAGGGAAATATCAGTCGCCTGAATCAATGTGTCGTTGGTTCTTGTCATGTCATGTCAACCACGGCTGAGCAGTCAGGGCATAATCCCATGACTTCGACCAGACGATCCTGAACCATAAAACCACACTGCCCGGCGCTGCGATTGATTTCAGCGGTGATCGCCGCGGTGTTGAGTTCGGCGCAGGCCCTGCAGGAGGTACAGATAAGAAAATATCCTTCATGAGAGGCTCCCGGATGGGCACATCCGACAAAAGCATTCAAGGAGGAGATGCGGTGAATCAAACCCAGATTCAGCAAAAAATCGAGGGCCCGGTAGACCGTCGGGGGAGCGGTGCGCGCTTGCCGCTGCAGCGCCTCGAGGATCTGGTAAGCACCGATCGGTTTATGCTGTTGCCAGATCAGCTCGAAGACCTTGCGCCTGATGGCGGTAAAGCGTTGCCCCTGCTCAAGGCAGATCTGTTCGGCCCTGGCTACAGCGCTGTTGACGCATTGTTGGTGGTCATGATCGGGATCGACGAAGCTTGATGAATGCAAGGGGAGAATCTTCTTTCTCAAATGGCGTGCTTGACTCTTATAAATGTTATAATATAACGTTACAGCTTAAAAGTGATGCTACCCTATTCTATGGAGAAAAACAATGAAGAGATATTTTTTATTATGGCTGCTGTTCTGTGGTTTTGTCCCTGCTGGGTGGGCACAACAACACGCGGCACCCCATGTTGTTGTCAGTATCAAGCCGATTCATTCACTGGTAACAGCAGTGATGGAAGGGGTAGGTGAGCCGCAACTACTGATCAAGGGCGCTGGATCCCCCCATGGCTATGCACTGCGCCCGTCTGAGGCACAGATGCTGGCAGAAGCAGAGCTGGTGGTCTGGGTTGGTGAGGGGTTGGAGACGTTTTTAGCGCGTCCTCTGGAAACCCTGGGTAAGTCAGCCAGACAGCTGGAGCTTGCCGACCAACTGCAGGATCGGATGTTGCCGGTGCGAGCAGGGGGGACCTGGGAGGGCCACGCTCATGCTCATGCTCACCATGGTGACGATCACAAAGATGACGACCACGGTGACGATCACAAGGATAATCACCACGGTGATAACCATGCCGCACTTGAATCACTGAATCATCACATCTGGACCAGCCCGTTACTTGCTAAAGACATTGTCCATCTGATAGCAGTGACCTTGAGTGACATGGATCCGTTTCATCAGGGGCAATATAAAAGAAATGGTGCAGCACTGCAGCAGAAGCTTGATCAACTATATCAGGAGGTCAATCAACAACTGGCACCGGTTTCAACTCAGCCCTATATCGTGTTCCATGATGCCTATCAGTATTTTGAGCGGGATTTCAGGCTGAATGCCGTAGGCTCGGTGACCATCGATACGGAGCGGTCTCCAGGCGCACGACGGATTAAAGAGGTGCGGGAAAAAATAACTGAATTGGGGGCAGGGGCGGTCTTCAGTGAGCCGCAATTTCAATCGCGCATCGTTGCCACAGTTTTGGAGGGGACGGGGGCTAAAGCCGGTGTGCTTGATCCGTTGGGAGCAGATCTGGACGCGGGGCCGGAGGCTTATTTTTCCCTGATCAGAGCAATGGGAACAAGTATTCTGGAAACTTTAAAGTGAAGTGACCCCCCAGCCGAAGAGCGCAGGACTGTTCAGCTGGAGGGAGTTAACAATGATCAAGCAGCAGCAGGCAGAGATAAGAGATCGGCGAGGATCTGTTTCCCTTCCTGAACATAAGGGTCATCCTTCAGGGATTCGATCAATACCTCTTCCCGGCTTTTATCACCATTATCCACGTCAGCGGAGGGCATTCCGTGAGGAGTGTTCAGGCTTTTTTGCTCTTCCTGTAACTCGCGTCGTTCTTTCAGCATATCGTCAAGGCGCAGGGATTGGGTCGTCAGTTCACGGCGTTTTTCAGCACGCTGTGCGGCTTGTTTAATGTTGAGAAACTCCTCACTGTTGGCGAGCCGTTCTTGACTGCGTTGTTGCAGTCTTTCCAGGTTGTCCGGTGGGGACTTCCAGGGGGTATAGCTGGCTGCTGCAATGCGATCCCAGGGCAGGGCATTGTCGATATATTTTTCACCGCTTTCCAGCCCATCAAGACGCGAGGGAAGGATGATGTCGGGAATAATACCGCGTTCCTGGGTTGAATCCCCGGTAATCCGGTAGAATTTCTGAATCGTTACCTTGGCTGCTCCCAACGGCATATATTGAGACATACCACGGAGCCGGATAAAGCGATCCAGATCCAGAACCGCCTGAACCGTTCCCTTGCCGTGGGTATGTTCATCGCCAACGATCAGGGCACGACCGTAGTCCTGCAGGGCGCCGGCGAGGATTTCTGATGCCGAAGCGCTGAAGCGGTTAACCATTACAATCAGCGGGCCATCATAGGCAACATTTTTATCGTCATCACGCAAGGAACGAATACTCCCGGAACTGTCGCGCACCTGAACCACCGGGCCGCCATCAATAAACAGACCACTCACACTGACGGCATCGGTCAGGGAACCGCCACCATTATTACGCAGATCAAGGATCAGCCCGGAAACTCCCTGCTGTTGCAGGCGGACCAGTTCAGTGCGGGTGTCGTCAGTGCTGTTGCGTTCGGTTTTGCCACTGTGATCACGGTAAAACGAAGGGATTTTTATGTAACCGATGCGGCTGCCATTGACCCCATCAATCACCGTACTCTGGACAAAGGAATCCTCAATTTCGACAACATCACGAATAATCGGCACAATCAAGCGGCGGCCATCGGGTTTGCGCAGGGTTAAGCGCACCTCGGTTCCTTTTTTGCCGCGAATCAGAGAGACCGCATCGCGTAAACGGGTATTGGTGATCTCAACCGGTTCGGTAGTTCCTTCAGCCACTTTGAGAATAATGTCATCCGCTTCCAGTTGGCCCTGACGTGCTGCGGCACCACCGGGAATGACCCTGACCACGCGGATAAAGCCGTCATCGTCACGCAGGGTGGCACCAATCCCTTCCAGTGAACCACTCATCTGGATGTCGAAGTCTTCTTTGCTGGTTGGCGGCATGTAGTTGGTGTGAGGATCATAGGATCGGGCGATGGAGTCGAGGTAGCGATCGTAATGATCCTGCTCGGTTTCGTCCAGCATCCGCTCTAAAAAGATGTTGTGCGATTTGACAACATTCTCCCGCGCCTTGTTTAACAGCTCAGCCCGGGTCTGTTCATCCACGGGAAGAAGTTCACCATCATCATCAAGACCGATGTCAATTTCGCGCAGACTGATGTAGCGGCTTAATATCTGAAATTTGATATTTTTTCGCCAGAAATCCCGTAGTTCTGCGAGGTTGGTGGCAAATTCATATTTGTCCGGGTCCGTTTCGATCACCTCAGCGGCATCAGGATCGAGGGGTTCTTCGAGAATGGCGGTGGTGATGGTTTGGACCTGTTTGATCCGCTCCTGCAATAGCTCGCGCCCGGCCAGCGGCAGATCCAGGCGTCCACGGCTAATGGCGCTATCGATCTGGTTGCGGTGAACCTGTAGTTGATCGACATCTTCCTGGTGAAGAAAGCGTTTTTGCGGATCGAGCTGTTTTAAGTAGAGGTCGAAAGCGGTCTGCGACAGTTGCATTTCGCTGAGGTTCTGGTTGTAATGCTGACTGCCCAGTTGCTGATGCAGAATGTGCCCAAGCAGGCGGGCACGATTGGTGTTCAGCGGTTCATCAGCTAAGCCAATAGAAACTGACGGAAGCAGAAAAACCAGAGCAATAAAGAAACTGCGAACCATTATTTTTGTGAACAAAGACATAAACTCTCCAGCGCCTGGTGATGGCGGATGTTAAATGAATATCAAGGCAGTGTACCCCCGCAAGTATATCATCGCAAGGTTGAATGTCTGCACTTGTTTGTGTGCAATAGCACAAGTCGTTTTGTTTGGTTCGTTGTTGTGTTAAAGAGGGATGCGCATCTTTTTACAGAAACTGCGCAAAACCAATTCAGCTTGACTGAGACGGGTGATCCGGTAGTTTTTTTGTTTTACGGCGTCAACGTCATCAAGAGCAACCGGTACTTGTCGAAGTCCACGCTGCACCATCTCAAGATTGCTGAGCAGGGTTTTGAGCTGTCCCGGTGTATGCCCTTTAAGCATGGGTGGCGAAAGGCGGACAAAACCTTCAGAAATCGCCTGGGCAAATTTTTTCGGATTACCTGAAATAGACATCAGTGCTCCTCTATATCAATGGAACCTCAGCCGAAGAGCAGAAATGCCAACAGGGTGACCACGGTTCCCAGCAGGGCCCCGAGAAAAACCTCACGTGGGGTATGGATGCCCATCAGTAGCCGACTCTGACTGACCAGTAGCGCCAGAATAAGCACCAGCAGGCCGATCAGCAGTCCCGCGCCGGAAAGCAGGGTCGAAACGGCGATGGAAAAAGCGATGGCAGAATGACCGCTGGGCATTCCTCCGTGCAAGGGAGATCCGTGGTTAAGGCGGGCCTTGAGGAGAATCACCAGTATAATAACCGTCAGTAGGGCGCCGACAGGGATCGTACCCGCAGGTTCGCGGGTGAGAGTTTGGGAACCGTCAAATAGTGGGAAGATGTGGCCGGACAGCACCAGATAGCCAAGCACAACAGCACCGATGCTGGTAACCAGCACCGCCCCGGCAGCGACATCCTTGGCCAGTTTGGCCAGTTCGTGATAGTCGGGGGAGACCAGGTCAACGACAGTTTCAATCGCGGTATTAATCAACTCAGCAAAGAGTACCAGCATTGCTGCCAGCACCAGCAGGAAAAACTCCAGCGCTGACACATGAAAGAACAAGGCCAGGAACAGTACCGCGAGCGCCGCGACCAGGTGGTAACGAACGTGGCGTTCACTCTGGGCGGCCCAGAGGATCCCTTCAATGGCACAGTTCAGGCTTTCCAGCCAGCTTTTGGGTTTCATGGTTCCCCGTTCCTGCGGCAAAGCCGATAGATGAATAGTAACTATAAAGATAACAGGTTCAGCAGCAGCACACCAAGGCCATTTGCAGCGTTTACTTGAGAAGTATAAACAAGGTAGTCTTGCTGGCGATGAGAACATGACTATTCAACCGCAAATGCCAAAGGATAATCAGTATGAATGATGACATCAATAACGACGAATCAATGGGCATGGACGATGAGGACTTTGCTGCCATGTTTGAGGCCAGTCTGGCCGGGGTCGGGCAGGAATTGCATGCCGGAATGAAGATAACCGCAACAATTCTGCAAACCGGCTCTGAGTGGATCTTTCTTGATGTCGGTCAGAAGGGCGAGGGGGTGCTGGCAACGGCGGAATTGCTCGATGCCGAAGGTCAGTTAACCGCGGCTGTCGGTGATCAGATCAGCGTTTATTTTATCTCGCGCAAGGACGGCGAACTCCGTTTTACCACCAAGGTTGGCGGCTCCGGGTCGGGCACGGAACAACTGCAACAGGCCTATCAGGCTGCTATTCCGGTTGAGGGACGGATCGACAAAGAGATCAAGGGCGGGTATGAGGTCGCACTGCCCGGCAATGTGCGGTCTTTCTGTCCTTTTTCCCAGGTCGGCTTGCGGCCGGTGGATGCGAGCGAACTGATTGGCCGAACCCTGTCCTTTCGGATCACCCAGTTTGATGAGCGTGGACGCAATATCGTGGTTTCCCACCGGGTGCTGCTCGATGAAGAGCGGAGTCAACAGCGGGAGTCGTTACGCCAGACCTTAAAAGAGGGACAGCTGGTCAACGGTACAGTGACTAATCTGAAAGATTTTGGTGCCTTTGTTGATATTGGCGGCATCGAAGGGTTGTTGCCCATTTCTGAAATCAGCTACGGGCGGGTGGAAGATATCACAACGGTGCTGGACGTGGGTCAGCAATTGGATCTGATCGTTAAAAAAATTGACTGGGCCAATAACAAGTTTTCCTTCAGCTTGCGTGACACTTTGGCCGACCCCTGGCTCAAGGTTGGAAACAGCTATCAGGTCGGTAAAAAATATCCGGGTACGGTAAGTCGTCTGGCCCAGTTCGGTGCCTTTGTCACCCTCGAAGAAGGGATTGACGGCCTGTTGCATATCTCAAAAATGGGGGACGGGCAACGTATCCGCCATCCCCAGGATCTGTTCAAGGTCGGTCAGCAGGTTACGGTGGTGATCGAAAAAATAAATGAGGATGAAAAACGGATATCTCTGGCCCTGGCCGGAGCGGTCGATGAGGTCACCGAAACCAGTTACAGCGAGGACACCAGCGGCGCCGGCATGGGGACCCTAGGGGAACTGCTTAACGCCAGCCGGCAGAAAAAAGAGCGACGTCAGCGTAAATGAGCCCGCCGGTTTCCCGCTCTGCCGTACTCTTTGCGGTCTGCATGGCGCACTTTCTCATGCCCTTTATGATGTCATCGGTAGGGATTGCCCTGCCGGTGATTGGTCGTGAATTTGAGGCCAGCGCTTTGCAGTTGGGGCTGGTAGAAACAACCTACGTCCTGTCAGCGTCGATTTTTTTGCTGTCGATGGGGCGTTTTGGTGATATTCACGGCCGCCGCCGTATTTTCCAGACTGGACTGCTGGTTTTCGGTGGGATGGGGGGACTGATTTCCCAGGCCTGGTCGATCGAGACCGTTATCGTCCTGCGCTTTCTGCAGGGGATGGGAGGTGCTATGGTGATGGCGACAACCATGGCGATGCTGGTTTCGACCTTTCCCGTGGCTGAACGCGGCAAGGCCCTGGGGATCGCGGTTGCCAGTGTTTATGCGGGCATCTCCTGTGGTCCTTTTGTTGGCGGCATGCTGGTTGAGGCGTTGGGCTGGCGCTCCATTTTCTATTTGATCTTCCCTTTGAGCCTGTTAACCTGGGGAGTAACCCGCCTCAAAATTAAAACCGAGTGGGCCGAAGCCAAAGGCGAACCGTTTGACTGGCGGGGCGCCATGACCTACGCCGCGGCGGTGATGCTGTTGGTGATCAGTGTCACCAATTTAAGCAGCGGCGGTTGGGCCTGGGCGACGCTGGTACTGGCCAATATGTTGCTCGGGTTGTTCTTTTTTCAGCAGTCGCGCCACCCTTATCCACTGTTGAATCTGAGTCTGTTGCTCAATAATCGGGTCTTTGCCCTGAGCAATCTGGCCGCCCTGTTCAATTATGCCGCGACCTTTGGCGTCACTTTCTTTTTGAGCCTTTATCTACAATACGTCAAAGGGATGAGTCCATCCCAAGCTGGCCTTGTCCTGATTGTTCAGCCTATCGTCCAGACCCTCTTTTCCCCTTTCTGCGGACGATTGTCCGACCGGATTCCGGCCTCTTATGTCGCCACCACCGGTATGGCTCTGTGCGCCGTTGGTCTGGCTGTCGCCTCGACCCTGCATGCGGCATCCGAACTCGCCGTGGTTTATCTGCTGCTGGTATTGCTGGGATTGGGATTTGCCTTGTTCTCGTCGCCCAACGTCAGTTTGATCATGGGCAGTGTCGAAGCCAAATATCTGGGGGTGGCCTCCGGCCTCAATTCAAGTATGCGGACCCTGGGAATGTTGACCAGCATGATGATCATCACCCTGATTTTTTCTTACCTGATGAATGATCAACCGGTGACACCTGCAACCCAACCCGGTTTTCTTGCCAGTATGCGTCTGGCGCTACTGATTTTCAGCGGGCTGTGTGTAGTGGGTATCGGTTGTTCACTCGGACGTATCGGTGGTGCCCCAAAAAAATAAGACGGGGTTGTTGGCGGCAGGTTTTTTAGCGGGTTGGCATGAATAATGTATTGTACGAATTGTTTGTGGTTGTCTCTGTCGTATCATTGTGTTGGGAGTAAGCGATGCGCGTACGTCTGGCTATCAGGTACACATTTATTTCCAGCTGCATTTTGCTGGTGATCATGCTTACCTCTTCATACTTTCATATTACCAAGGTTCAGAAAATATTTGCCGAAACCGCCATCCATGATGCCGATGCCCTGGCCGACCTCATTCTGCGTAATTCCTACCATCTGATGCTGGAAAATGACCGACAGAATCTGCAATTGATGATGGAAGAAGTAGGTGGGAGTCAGCGGATCTCCCGGGCAAGGATTCTTGGGCGCGAGGGGGTTGTCAGCTTTTCAACGAATGCTGACGAGGTTGGTAGCGTATTAATTATGCAGGATGAGAGTTGCGCATTTTGCCATATTTCTGGATCAGAAGCGTTGGTGAATGTGCCGGTGCAGGATCGAACACGGACGCTTTCCGGGTACCAGTACATGAGTGTTACCAGGGGAATCTATAACGAGCCAAGCTGTTCAACAGCAGCATGCCATGCTCATCCACCTGAACAGGAAAAAATCGGGGTGCTGGATATGGTCGTTTCCCTGGATCAGATGGCTTATTTGACCCACGTTCACCACAATGATGTCATCCTGTCCACCCTGGTCATGCTTATATTGTTATCGGTTGGTCATTACCTGATCACCAGACGTTATATCTGCAAACCAATCGAGGGATTGTTATATGAAACCCAAGCTCTTGCACAAGGTGACCTGAGTGCGCGGGTCGCGAACCCTTCTAGGGATGAGCTCGGTGAACTTGGATGCTCCTTTAATCAGATGGCTGAAAATCTTGAGCAAGCCCAGGAAGAGCTGAAGGAGTGGGGGGCAACTCTGGAACACAAGGTTCAAAAGCGTACAACAGAAATTATGGATATTCAGAGTCAACTCGTCAGATCGGCCAAGCTGGCCTCGATGGGAGAACTGGTAGCGGGAATTGCTCATGAAATCAATAACCCGCTGACCGGTATTCTGATGTTCGCCTCTTTGTCATCTAAACACCAAGACATACCGCCGCAAATCAAGGATAATCTCGATCTCATCGTTGCAGAAACCGGGCGCTGCGCCAAGATTGTGCGTGGTTTGCTGGAATTTGCGCGCGAGTCGCTTCCTGAAAAAACCCCATCATCCATCAATGCCATCATTGGCCAGACCCTTGAGCTGGTATCCCACCAGTCCATTTTTCAGGACGTTGATATCGTCTGTGAACTTGGCGAGGATATTCCTCAAATTGAGTTGGATGCCGACCAGTGGCAGCAGGTGTTTGTCAATATGATCATCAATGCCGGTCAGGCCATGCCGCAGGGAGGCAAGTTAGCCATAACCACCCACTTCCTCGAGGAAGAGAATAGCGTCAACATTATTTTAGAAGACACCGGCACCGGTATCAGTCGCGAACATCTGGACAAGATTTTTGATCCATTTTTCACCACCAAGGCACAGAAAGGCTTTGGTCTGGGCCTGTCGGTTACCTATGGCATTATTCAAAACCATGGCGGCAAGGTTGATGTGCAGAGCACTGAAGGGGAAGGAACCCGGTTCAGTATTCTTCTGCCGGTTGAAAACCCGGGCTGGACAGAAGCTGTGGATCGGGGCGCAGAGGAAGACAAGAAAGACGAGTAAAGAATACCCGCTGAATTACAGAGCAGCGTGGTCCTTAGCAGAGATTCCGAGTTTTTTCAGCAATGCCTGAAAATTGGGACGCAGCATGCCGGTTTCTTCTGCAGCCTTGGAGATGTTCCACTGATTTCTTTCCAGGGCGGCCAGGACAAAGGCCTTTTCAACCGGTTCAACCGCTTGTTCACGCACTTTGCGTTTGGCTTCTTTTAGCTCTTCGCTGTTTAATGGTGTTGATATCTCTTCTGCTCCTAAAGCCTGTTCCTGACTGCCCGGCAGTTCCAGAGACTCACGCTGAATGATCTCGCCCTGGGTTAATACTACCGCCCGCTCGATGATATTTTCCAACTCGCGAACATTGCCACGAAACGGATATTGATGCATGGCGATCTGGGCATCCGCTGATAACCCTTTAATTTCTTTGCCGATCTCATGAGAAAATTTATGCAGAAAATAATTAATCAGTAGCGGAATATCTCCATCACGTTCACGTAGAGGTGGCAGCTCGATGGGAATGATATTAAGGCGGAAATAGAGATCTTCGCGAAATGTGCCTTCTTTGACCATGACATCGAGGGCGCGATTGGTAGCAGCAACGAGACGAATATCGATCGGGGTTGCCTTAGTCCCTCCGATAGCGGTGACCTCGCGTTGTTGAAGGACCCGCAACAACTTGGCCTGGGTCGCCATGCTCAGATTGGCGATTTCATCAAGAAACAGGGTGCCACCGCTAGCAACGCTGAAGAGCCCCGGCTTTGAATGGGTGGCGCCGGTGAAAGACCCTTTGACGTGCCCGAACAGCTCGCTTTCGAGCAGGTTTTCCGGTAGCGAATTACAATCGATAGCAACAAAGGCCTCCTGACTACGGGTGCTGTTGCTGTGAATGGCCCGGGCGACCAGTTCCTTGCCGGTCCCGCTTTCGCCGGTAATCAGGACTGTACTGTTGGTCGGGGCCACGCGGGTAATGCGCTGAAAAACCTTCTGCATCGGTGCACTTCTACCAATAAAGAAATCGGGAATGCCTTCAATGAGGACGTTTTCAGGATCTTCTTCCTGGCCGTCAAGATCCTGGATTCGTTGACGAATAGCGGATTCGACCTTCTCAATAATACTGTCGGGAAGAAAGGGTTTGGTGAGGTATTCAAAGGCACCGTTTTTCATGGCGTCGACAGCGGAGTCGATGGTAGCAAAGCCGGTGATGATAATGACAGGCACTTCCGGCTGTAAAATCTGGATGGTTTTAAGGACTTCGATGCCATTTAAGACGGGCATTTTCAGGTCGCTGATGACGACACTGAATTTGTCTTTTTGGAGCTTTTCCAGACCGATCTTGCCGTTGGCAGCAACCTCAACCTGGTATCCCGACATGGTCAGTGCCTGGCGGATTCCTTCACGGATAATGGCTTCATCATCGATCACCAGAATTTTATGTGCAGCAGTTTCATCCATGCCGATAACATCACCTTTCAGCTTCAGCACTTGTGCCGGTAAACATCCGACGAGATGGGTTCTCTCTTTTTATGTGTGCCCTAGGGGTGGCGGTAAGGATAGTTGATAACGCCATTAAAGTCTGGTCGCAATTTTTGCGCCAAGTCATCAATATGGATTGCAAAGCAGGCCGGAATTGAGTCATTAACGCAAATCCCGTCCTAACGTTAGCCCGCTTTTATGGGCCCTGGGCGACCAGAGTAAAAATATTTGATATTTAACAAAAATTCATACTATGGACAGGGGCAGAAGCAGTCAAGGCTTTACTTTCAGCTGACTTGAGCCCCAGTGAGTTATTCCCACCATTGTTGAAACCGGCTTAAAAACAAGGTTTTTTTAAAGTAAAGCACATCAGACGTGAGCGGATGTTTTATCAGGCAATCGATGTATATTTATTTTATTCACCCATCAGGTTGAGCTCTAAGGCGACTGCAGGAGATATAGCAGCTAAGACCACATCCTTCTGGAGGGGGTGTATACACTTTTTATTCGTATAGAAAGACTATTTAAATCAGCTATTTATGCTGGCCCGCCAGGACAGAAAAATGGCCTGTCCGCTTGTCAGTATAAATATTTTATACAGTCCGTCCTTTCTATCCCTTCCCTTGACAAAATCCGCAACAGCACAAAAAAATAATAATAATAGATAGTTAGGGTTTGTATAAAAAAAAGATTCAAGACTGGCATGGCCTCTGCATTTGCCCGCACTGAGCTTCGAGCAAGCTGATAGATATTTCTTCAAAACAGGCCAACCTATAATTCAGGGAGAGAGAGATGATCGATTTTTTTCTTAATGTCGGACAGGTAGAACAGATTTACACGGTGGTTGATTTTTACACCTACATCAAGGGGCTTGAGTATCTAATCTGTTTGTTGTTGTTTGCCACCTTCCCGATATTTTACCGGTACATCCATGGGGGAGACAATAACTAGCAGCCCGTGCATGTTGCGGGTTGCAATCATCTGTTGCGCGGTCACGAATAATAATGGCCGAGTATTTTAGAACAAGGAGCTGAGGCTATGGTTAGTACCGGAAAAAAATTCATGGCAGGACTGGCGGGGCTACTGCTCTGCTGTCTAACCATGATGAATTGCTATGCGATGGAATCCTATCCGGAAGAAATTGAGATTGATGTCCTGGCTGACCTTTATGAGGGAGTCGTTTTTGATCATGGCCTTCATGTGATGATGACCGAGGGCTGTGCCGTTTGTCATCATCATACAACCGGAACACCGGTTGTCGATTCCTACTGTGCTAAATGTCACGCCGATGAGGAACCGATGGCGTCCGTATCCTGCCAGGATTGTCACTCCTCTGAGCCGGTTACCGCCGGGAATGTACGCGGAAAAGATGCCTTACTTTTTCATGATGACAAACCGGATTTGAAAGCTGCTTATCATTTAAGCTGTCTGGGTTGTCACCAGGAAATGGGTGCACCGGTTGGTTGCCAGGATTGCCATGCTCGCACCGAGACAGGGGATGCTTTTTTCCACTCTGGCCAATTCGCCCCGGCAGAATCTGCCGGCAGCTCAGGGCATTGAAGATGTCTAAGGGTTATTGTGGAATACAATCAAGGAGAGAAGGTCATGAGTAAAATAACACGCAGAAAATTTCTAGCCGGCAGTATGGCAGGGGGGGCCGCCATCGCCATGGCTCCGACGAAAAAGGCATTCGGGGCGAATCTTGGGGGGTTTCCCGATGGCATGGGGGTGCTGGTAGATATGACCCGCTGTGTTGGCTGCCGCAGTTGTGAAGCGGCATGCAACAAAGAACAAAACCTGCCGGATCCGGATAAATCGTTCGCTGACTATTCGGTGTTTGATGAAATTAAACACGGAGAAAAGCGCCGCCCTACAGAAAAGGCCTATACGGTCGTCAATCGTTATGAACCGGAAGGAAGCGAACCGGTTTATCGGAAAATTCAGTGTAACCACTGCAATGAGCCGGCCTGTTTAACTTCATGTTTTGTTAATGCCTATACCAAAACCCCGGAAGGTGCGGTTATTTACAACGACAAGGTTTGTGTTGGTTGTCGTAACTGCATGATCGCCTGCCCCTTCAGTATTCCGGCTTACAGTTACAGCTCCGCTTTCAATCCCATTATCAAGAAATGTATTTTTTGTTATGACACGCGCTTGAAGAACGGCCAGATGCCGGCTTGTGTTGAAGCTTGTCCACAGCAGGTTATGGTCTTTGGTAAACGCAAGGAACTGATCAAGATCGCTCACGATCGGATCAGAAGAAGTCCGGACAAATATGACGACCAACTTTACGGTGAAAACGAAGTTGGCGGTACCGGATGGCTTTATCTCTCGGGGGTACCTTTTCAGGAAGCGGGCTTTAACGTTTCCCTGCCGAATGAGCCAATTATCAACAACGTGAAGGATTTCCTTGCTATCGTGCCGATGGTACTGGCGATCTGGCCGGCTCTTTTCACCGGTTTCCATCTGCTCGCTACAAAAGGTAAGTCACATGGGCATGGAGACGATCACAGTCATGATGGGCAGGAGGAACACTAACCATGAAAAAATTAGCTGAAAATGGGATCAAACCACATGATGCGCAATTGAAACCTGACGGTCGCAAGTTCAGCCTGATGGAGAAGCTGTTGCTCGGATTGACCCTCGATCAATATGTACAGCAGGTTATTCGCAACAAGTTCAACTGGTTGTTGGCACTGATTTTTGCGGTCGGCATTCCGCTGATTATCTACCGTTTTATCTTCGGTCTCGGGGTCGTTACCCATAGCTCTTACGATTATCCCTGGGGCTTGTTTCTTGGTTTTGGTCTGTTTTGTATGGTCCCTTTATCGGCATCGGGGTTCATGCTGGGGACGACCGTTGAGATTTTTGGTCGTCATGATTTTGAGCCGATCGAACGCCTGGCACTGCTCAACGGTCTGCTCGGATACTTCTTTGCCGTTGTCTATCTGCTCGTCGATTTAGGTCAGCCCTGGCGTCTGGCTTATCCGATGGTCTATTCCTTCGGACCGGCGGCAGTTCTGTTTCTGGTTGGCTGGCACGTTGCTACTTATTTGTCGGTTCAGGTTGCGGAAGTTTCCACCGCTTTTTTTGAGTGGATTGGTTTCCGCCGTGGTTACGAATTTATCCGCAAGGGTACGATCGGTTTGACGGTTTCCGGGATCATCCTGTCGACCCTTCATCAAGGAGCCCTGGGAGCTTTATTTGTCTATGCCCCCGGTAAGGTCCATCCGCTCTGGTATTCGGCTTCCTTCCAGTGGATTCATTTTTTCGTGTCTTCAATTCCTGCCGGTTTGAGCATGGTCATCTGTGTCAGTACGGTGGTTATCTACACAATGAAGTGGCGCTGTGATCAGCGCTTTATTGACAGCCTTGACCGGATCACCATTTCCCTGGCCAAGGGTGCATCCATGGGCTTGTTCACCTATCTGTTCATCAAGTTTCTGGCTGTTGCTCATGATAATGAGTGGGCTTATCTGGCTACCGGTTGGGGAGCCTGGTGGCTGTTTGAGATCTTTTTCGGAGTGGTGCTGGCACTGATCGTTCTGGGCATCGGCATCCATCATAAAAGTGTTGCCCTCTGTCGCTTAGGAGCGCTGATTACCGTGCTTGGCATTCTGCTTAATCGTTTGAACACAGCACTGATCACTTTTAACTGGAACCTCTATCAGGAAATACCGCATATTTTTGAAGTGATTATTGCCATAACAATATTTGCTATCTATATCGCCACCTACCGGTTCATATTGAATCGGTTGCCAATCCTGTACCAGTTTAAAAACCGGGCTGAAGCGTAAAGGGATAGCTACAGAGAATCCGGTCGGCAGAGATCTTCTTCTGTCGGCCGGGTTCTTTGTTTATCTCTGCTGCGGCGCAAGGAGTCCCCCTATGTTTGATAACCTGATCGCCAGAGCTATTGTTCCTGTTACTATCGCGGTGACAGGCTTTGTTATTTTCGGCTGTATATTGTTGTATTCTTTTATCAAGGACGATATGACCGCGGAAGCCGTTCGTCATGTTGATGGCCTTGCGGAAACGGTTGTCCGGGCTACGCACTATGCGATGATGGAGGACGATCGTGATTCATTGAGCAATATTCTTGCCAATGTCAATCGTCTGGCAGAAGTAGAGCGGATCAGGATATACGACCAGCTAAGTCAACCGAAATTTTCCGATCTGGAGGGTGTTACCACTCCCGGTTCTTTTGCCGTGCGGGTAGATGAATGGTCAAAAGGTATTGTTTCCGGCAGTGGGCAGGATCGTATTGAAACCCTCCATCAGGTTGATCATGAATATGGCTTTATTGCCGTCAATATGCCGATCCTTAACGAGCCAAAATGTTCTACGGCGGCTTGTCATTTCCATGCCGAAGATGAACCGATTCTCGGGTTTTTAAGCCTCGGTTTTTCCAGTGCGCATCTGGAGAAAACCCTTGCTCTGCTCAAAACTCGAATGATAGCATTCAGCCTCATGGTGTTGTTCCTCACGGTTGTCGGGGTTGCAGCACTACTGAGGATAAACCTGTTTTTGCCGATACTCAGGCTCACCCACGAGATGGAACAGGCCGTGAATGGGGCTGCCGAAACCGACCTGCCTAAAGCTAATCGCAAATTGGGAAAGCTGGGCAGAGACTTCCGATTGTTGGTGAAGCAGCGTGACGAGTCCTTGCTCAGCAAGGATGCAACGAGAGCAGCCAGAGGAAGCGATGACAGACCCGAACAAGCCGATAGCAGAAGAACCTCTGCCGGACATGAGCCCCCTGCAACAACAGGTTCAGGCGAAAATTAAGCGTTTTGAGCTGCTATCCGGTAGCGGGCTTTGGGTTCTTGCTCTGTTTACCGCGCTCAGTATCGGAGCTTCTCGGAACTTTGACTTTCTCCCGCCATTAAGTGCCGGGATTCGTAATGTCCTCGGGGTTGGTCCGCCAGTGAATTATATCAACTGGGCGCTGGTCGTTTATGGTTTTTCCGCTCTGATTCTGGTTCTTGCCCAGATGGCAAACAACAAAAAGCCCCGTGGAGCTTTGGCGCACTTTGGGTACCTTGGAGCGTTTTATCTTTTCTACCACTTTTCTGATGGGTTACAGGAAAACTTCTGGGCAATATTTGTTGTTGGCCTGACGATTCTTGGCTTGCAGAGCTATCACGTCTGGAACTACTATCACGAAAAAATCCACGAACAAAAAGAAATCCTGGAAGAACTTAACAAGCTTGCCGGTTGAGTATCCCCCGCACAAAAAGAAGGCAGCCTGTTAGGGCTGCCCTGATTTCACTAGATAGCTGCGATCTGCCGAGCTTTAAGCACCCGCATCATCTGCAATTAAATCTGTTACCTGTTTTTTACCGTTGCCTGGATGGTTTTTCTCTTGCCAGCCTGCTGACCAGCTGCTTTCGTCATACCAAAGAGAGCCAGAACAGCCGGGATCAATTGAGCCACGATCAGTAGTGCACAGAAGCCGACAAACAGCAGAACCAACAGCCCACTGTTGTAGGTGACGGCGGTATCAACGGCAAAAACTGGTGAAATCATCAAGAGAACCAAGGTCAGGGTTGATAATAGTGACTTGACTGGAAACATGGTCTTCTCCTTTTTAGCGCTATAGTTTGTTAATGTGTTTTCTTCGTATTTTCTGAAGGCACACAGGACGGCCTCGTGAATTTCTACGAAATGATCGTCTGCCGTTGGACGCAGGGCATGATAGAAAATTCCTTCCTGGCGGATTTTTTTCACCAGATTGATCGGCATATCGTCAGTAACCAGAATGATCGAGATATTGCGGTTACACTTCTTCAACAGGGGGATCAGTTTCGCGACATTGTGCTCATCGTAAAGTCCGTCCAGCACGACAACCTGGATCTCTTTGTTAATAATCGCTTCAAGGGAATTTGCGACAGAATCTGTAGTAACAACCTGGTAATCATCGTCAGTAAACAGATTCGCCAGCTGATCTCGCGTCCCGCTATTTTTATTCGCTATTAGTAGTCCACGCATGGTTAACACCTCTCTGTATCCAGTAAATGGCTTTTAACGGGAAACTTTAGCGCGCTTCTGGTCCCGACCAAACAGTCCACGGAGAATACCAATGAGCATTAATGTTGCGGGCACAAGTTGAAAAACAATGATCAAGGCAAAAAAGCCGATAAACATGGCGACGAGTAAACTGCCTTCTCCGGTACCCGTAGCCTCTGCGGCAAAAGCTGATGAAGAAAGGCTGGTAAGTGCGATCAACGTGCTTTGCAGGATGCGTTTCATATTGTCCTCCTTAAAAAGGCTGGGTAACAAGTGTGATAATGCTGTAAATCTAATGCAGAGGGCGTGCCAAGGCGGGATAAAGTCCATCTGATACGTACAACTGTCTGATATGTATGAGTGTTCTGGTTTTTCGCGAGGGATGTTTGAGGTCAGACGAAATAAAGGTGTATGTTTGTTCAATACAGGCATTCCGGTAAGGATCTTCCGGAAACCTTTTTATTCGAGTCTAACCTGCTGAAACTATGTAGGAAAAAGGTAAGACGTCGGGTTTATAGCTAAAACTTGCGGGATATGAAAAAATTATTCCGCTGATTTACTCGGAAATAAAGTAGGATTTGGCGGCTTAACAGGCAGGTGCGCTGCTCAGGGGGTGTCGTCCTGGTCCGATTCGGGATGATAATCCTTGTGGGCTCTTTTTTCGAGTTGCCAATTACGCCATTTTAAATAGCCGATATGGGCAATGAGAATAAAAAAAATTAAAAAAAGGATGATGACAACCGGCATGGACTTTCCTCTGGTTTGCAACAGCATGACATGATGGTCTGTGTTGTCATCAAGTATGCCTTATTTTATTACTTTTGACCAGAGGCAGCCACAGTTTGCATTTGCCAAGGCTGAGCCTGTCTCGGAGATCGAGTTTCAGCAGGGTAAGTAGCTTTTCCGGCAATTGTACGGTGGATCACCGTTGAAGTTTAGCTTCAGAGCCGTTAGTATCGCCCTGTAGACAGATAATCCTCTGCTGATCACATCAATATGAACGGGATGGTAATAATAAATGGAACAACAACCCCTGCCGGATCCAAAAGAATATGCGGCAGACCTGAAAAAAATTCGGTTTCGGCGTTTGCTGTTATGGCTGGTGATTGGTGCTTACCTGCCGGCGATGATGGTAGCCCTCGATTCTCCCGACTACCGCAAATGGGCGACAATCGTTTTTGTCAGCTGGATTGGGTTGTTGATTCTTGCCGTCGGTTATGCCTGTCTGGCTCGCTGCCCTCGCTGCAGTGAACTGTTTCACACCCATGGCCCAACTTTTTTGCCCCTACGCCGCTGCCTTCATTGTGCCCTGCACATCAAAGCCGATAAAAGGCCACCGGAACCAAACCACCCGCGCGCCAAATTTTCAAAGAAGCAGTAAATGACACGCCGTCGCAGCCGGAGATCTTACAGCATCAAGGAGCCCTCATGGATAGTCATACAGAAATCACATTGGATGAAATGCACGCTGGGTTGCGCATTGTGCGTATGCGCCGCTGGTTTTTATGGCTGTTGATTCTGGCTTACGTGCCGCTGATGATGTTTGCTCTGGCTGCCAACGATGCCAAGCGGATGGTGGTGATAGCCTTTGTCGGGTGGTTGTTGTTGCTGATTGTTGCCGTTGCCATGATGGCTCTGGCACGATGCCCACGTTGTGGCCACTGCTTTCATATGAGCGGTTATCTGTTCCGGCCGGTACGTCGTTGTTTTGAGTGTGACCTTCATCTGACGGCTGATAAGCGGGCAAAAAAAGATCAAGCTGTCAAAAGTCAGCATGGGTCAGGTTCTGACCGGGAAGAAGTAAAATGAACTATTGGCTGATGAAATCGGAACCGGAAGCTTTCAGCATTGATGACCTGCATGCCCGTCCCGACCAGACTGAACCCTGGGATGGCGTCCGCAATTATCAGGCACGAAACTTTATGCGCGATGACATGCAAACAGGTGATCAGGTGTTTTTTTACCACTCTAACTGTGAAGTGCCGGGCATTGTCGGCATCATGGAAGTCGCCGGCAAGAGTTACCCCGATCCCAGCGCCTTTGATCCGCAGAGCAAGTATTTTGATGGAAAAAGTTCAGCTAAGCAGCCACGCTGGTTTCTGGTTGATGTGAAATATGTTCGTCATACCCGCCGGAAAATTTCGCTGGCCGAACTCAAAGGACATGACCCTCTGGAAAATATGCCCCTGGTGCGTAAAGGCAACCGCCTGTCAATTATGCCGGTGACAAAAGACCAGTGGGACTATATTTTGGGTCTGGAATAAGCGGATCTGGATATCTGTTGCAGTCAGGCGGATCGATAGCCAACATCAACCTTTTCGTTGACACAAAGTGAGCTGCGTGATGGCCGTTTCGTATCTTACCCCTGCCCAGTTGGCACATCGGTTGGTTGAATGGGGTGCCGAAAAAAAGAATATCACTGGAGCCAGGCTTTTTGTTCTTGGATTTCTTGCGGGGGTCTACATTGGTTTTGCTGCCCATCTGGCGACGGTGGTGGGTACTGGAGCCGTAGCCTGGATCGGGCTACAGAAGTTTTTTGTCGGTGCGGTGTTCAGTGTTGGACTGATGCTGGTAGTGATTCCCGGCTCGGAGCTATGGACCGGAAATACAATGATGACTGCCGCGTGGTTCGAAAAACGCCTGACCCTGATAGAGATATTACGTAACTGGGGCTTTGTCTACTTGGGTAATCTGCTCGGCTCGGTCTTTCTCGCCTGGCTGATTGTCAGCCAAACCGGCCTGATGGACGGTGCTTTTGGTGGAACCGCACTGCAAATCGCCTCGAACAAGGTGTCTGAGGAGTTTGCCAGCACATCCCACAGCAGCGCCTATTTTTTTCGAGCTGTTGCTTGTAACTGGCTGGTGTGTCTAGCGGTGTTGCTGGCAATGGCGGCTAAAGACATTGCCGGCAAGATTCTGGGAATTTTCTTTCCGATCATGGCATTTGTTGCTGCCGGCTTTGAGCACGTTGTCGCCAACATGTACTTTATACCGGCGGGAATCTTTGCCAAATCGCTGCCCGCTGCCCGCGCTGCTTCCGGACTTGATGCAGCATTGCTCGCGCAACTCAACTGGTGGACTCTGTGGCAGCATAACTTGCTGGTGGTTACCGTCGGCAATCTGCTTGGCGGTGGATTTTTTGTCGCTGCCATTTACTGGTGGTTGTATTTAAGAAATGCTGAATAAAAAGACTGACCCCTTAGAGGCCTTTGTTGTTGGTGTTTTTCTTTCTGCATCCCTTTGCGCTTGACTGATGGAATACAGAAGCCAGAATTCACAAGTCTTTGTCAATAAGAGGTTGCTCTTGATTTTCTGCTGAATTCTGAATCCCAATCCTCTCTGGAAATTCACGGGCACACAGGTTGTTGATCTGACCTAGATCGGTGCACACACTAATCCCCGGCAGGTGCAGGCCGTTACGCAGGGCAAACCCGCCGGCGATGATTTTGATATGGTTCGGCAACCGCTTACGTAACCATGCCAGATCCTGTTTTGCTTGTCGTGGGGTGATTTGAATACTGAATGACAGGGCAACGGCATCCGCAGCAAAAAAATCCACCATAGTTGTTACTTCCGCCACCGGCAGTTCCTCCATGACCAGATAGCAGTCGCACCCGTGCTGGTGAAACAAAACCGCTGATAACAGCAGTCCCAGTTTGTGACGTTCACCGCTCAAGGTCATAAAGACGATTTTTGGGGCATTTTCGCGAGGAACAAGGAGGTTTTTCAGGATGGTAGTCAGACAATCAGAGAGCAGATGTTCGCGGGCAATACTTAACTTGCCGGTCAGCCAGCCACGATCCATCACCTCCAGCAAGGGCACCGCAAATTCCAGAATAAAAGCCTCGATTCCCCGCTGCTGCAACTGGCTATGCAGCTCCTTTTCGACCTGCGCTGCCGCAACGCTTGTAACCAGATGCTGCAGGTCCTGATGGCTATCATCAAGTGGTAGCTGATTGAGTAATGCCTTGCGCTCGGGTGCCGTCAAAGCAAACAGCTGCTTGGGGCGATGCCCGAGGTTCTGGAGTTTTTTGATGATTCGCAGGTCATCAATCTGTGCCGGGGGATAAAGGCGGTGACCGCGTGAGTTGCGCTCAGGGGTGGGAAAGCCAAAGCGTCGTTCCCACACCCGCAGGGTGTCGACACCAATGCCCAGTTCCTGACTCAGTTGTTGGATAGTGATCATGGTTTTGTCCTAGACAATAATGTAGTTAATGGAATACTATACTAAAAATAGAATTTTGAAAACCCAGTATTGAGCAAAAGGAGCTATTTATGGAAAAAAAACTGGAGCAGCTTTTTTACATTGCCTTAGGCGGAGCCCTGTCGGTAAAAGACAAACTGGAAAACAATAGTGAGGAAGTCAAAAAGTGGCAGAGTGAAGCAGAAGCCAATGCACGGGCATTTCTTGATGAGCTCAGTCAACGTGGAGCGCAGGAAAAAGATCATGTGAAAGATCTTTTGCGCGAGCAGATCACCGAGGTCATCAACGAGCTCGGCCTGGTGACCAAGGCGGACCTGGAGGCGTTGAAAAAGGATCTGAAAACTAAGTGAAGAAAATTAGACTGATTTTACATCTTTGCCGACCGAGGCGCAGTTATGCCGTCTTCAGCTTTCTGATGACGGTTTTTCTGCTGTTTCGTCGCCGCTCGCGCTGGTGGTGGTGGCGGCCGTTGCCACCCGATCAACTGGTTGACACCATCCGCATCCTTGGCGCCAGTTTCGTCAAGCTCGCTCAGGTGTTGGCAACCCGGGCGGATTTTTTTGATGAAGACTATCTCGTCGCCTTACGGCAGTTGCATGATCGTATGCCACCGATGACCGCTGTTGACTGTTCCAGGGTCTTTCAGCGTGCTTTTGGCGACCCTACGGTCTTTGCTTGTTTTGATGACCGGCCTCTTGCCAGTGCCTCTATCGGTCAGGTTCATCGTGCCAGGCTGCGTGATGGTGGTCAGGAAGTAGCAGTTAAGCTGCTGCGCCGGAATATCCGCGTCCAGGTCCAAGTGGATATTGTACTACTTAATCTGTTTTTACGTGTGTTTCGCCCGCTGTTTAGCGATCAGACCCGTCATTCTATCGAATCAGTGCTGGCGGCCTTTACCAGGGTTATCCGTCAGGAAGTGAGCATGACCCAGGAGCTCGCTAATCTCGAGCTCTTCAGCCAGACCTACAGTGCTGCCGGGGTCCGTTTTCCGGTTCCGGTGAAATCCCTGTCCAGCGATGATGCCCTGGTGATGAGCTTTGAAGAAGGTGTGCGTATCGATAACGTCCGCCAGATAGAGGCCTGGGGGGTGGATTTTTCCGCGCTGATGAAAACCCTGGTGCTGTTTTATACTGAACAGATGCTGGTTAAGGGGTTTTTTCATGCTGATCCACACCCCGGCAACCTGCTGGTAACGGAAACAGGGCAGTTGATTCTGCTTGATTTCGGGATGGTCAGTAGGATCCCACAGGATATGCGTCAGGCGATGATCTATGCGGTCAAGGCCGCCTACGAGCGCGATTTTCAGCTGCTGGTTGGCGCGACCCGGCGCATGGGGGTGTTAACCGAAGAGGCTGATGCTAGTGATTTAAGCCGGATTGCCGAGAATCTGTTCGCTATCTTTGACAGCGATCATCTCGATGCAGCGAGTATGCAGGGGCTGGCTTTTGGCGTACTGGAAGTGTTGCATGACCAGCCCTTCAAGCTGCCCCAGGACGTTATCTATGTCATGCGCGTCAGCTCTCTGATTGAAGGACTTGGCACCCAGTATGTCAAAAACTTCAACGGTATAAGGGATATTTTGCCGATCCTTAAAGAAAATCTTCCCCGGGCATTAGGGGAAGATCGTGGTGTTGCTGAACGACTAAAGCGCGAGTTGGTGCAGTTGCCCCTGACCCTGTCTCAGGCACGTACCGTTATTGAACAGGCGCAGCAGGGTGATCTGACGGTGCGGATGGCACGGCCCGACCGGGATTATCTGGTTGAAAAAGTCGGCAAGCAGCTACGTCGTCTGGGCTTGATGATTTTTTTTCTAGCTTTGGCATTTTACTTTCAGCAGTGGCTGAGCCGTCCCGGCAGCTTATTGTCGATTTTAAGCCTGGTGCTGGCCGCCTGGATGCTGCGCCACAAAACATGATGAGGAAAGATGATGATGAATCCTACCTATGTTGATACCCACAAAGAGACCATCCTGGAAAATTTACCCGGATTTTTTGCAGAGCAGTTGATCGAAAATCCTGAAGGATTGCTTGAGCAGCTGGAGCGCGAGTTGCACAGCCTCTACGTACGTCAGGGCAACGATTGGACCGGGCGTGGGGAGATTGGTGATGCCAAGCTCGAAGCGACGATTTCCGTACTCGAGGCCGTAAGGGCAGAGTGCCTTCAGCAGATAGACCCCCGGTAACCACAGGAGTCAATAATGACAGCAGCAGTAATCGGCGCCGGGATGGCGGGAGTAACCATTGCCCGGCAGTTATTGGAACAGGGCAAAACCGTGACCCTCTTTGATAAGAGCAAGGGGACTGGTGGGCGGATGTCGAGCCGTTCCTGGCAGGGAGGCTGGATTGACCATGGTGCCCCCTATTTTGCCGCTCAGTCAGATGCTTTTGGTGGTTATCTGCAAAGCCATCTTGCGCCGGAGGTATGCCGGCCCTGGCAGGTGCAGGTGCGTGGAATTCCGGATCAGGACGAATGGCCAGGATATATTGGCATTCCACGCAATAGCAGCATCACCCGTTGTTTGCTCGGAGATATTAATTTTCAGCCAGCGACTCGTATTGCCAGACTGGAACGTCAGGGAAACAGCTGGGTGCTTTTTAATGATGGAGGATCCTTGTTGGGGAGTTGGGATCTGGTGGTCGTAACCGCACCGGCACCTCAGACCTATGCACTGGTGCACAATGTTTGCGAGATCGCCAACCAGGTTAAAAAGGCGCAGATGGAACCTTGCTGGGTTGCGGCGGTGCAGTTATCTGTGCCTTTGAGCACAGCCACCGAGGTGATGATTGATCCTGCCCCGGGATTACGCCGGATTGTCGCCAACAGTGCCAAGGCCGGACGCAACAATAATGGTGTCTATCTGTTGCAGGCGACTGCTGACTGGTCGCAGGAGCATCTCGAAGCGTCTCCCGATCGGGTTGGCGTCAAGCTATGTGATTTGTTTAGCCAAAACATTTTTGCCGTAAGACGACCGGAGCTGTTATTTGCTCATCGTTGGCGCTATGCCCTGACTAAAATGCCCCTGGGAAAAGACTGTTTATGGAGCCAGGATTTACAAATAGGGGTATGCGGTGACTGGTGTCTCGGTCGCACGGTCGAAGATGCCTGGACCAGTGCAACGGCTCTGGCCCTACAGATCAGTAAAGAGATTGACTGACCTGGACATTTCTCAACGTGACCTGCAGCGCGATTTTGCAATTATTCAGTGAATATGTTAGGCCTACCAGTTGATTTTCTCTTTCCACAATCTATTATATTAATGTCGCATGTCTGATCGGGCAGTCAGAGCGTGAATAGTTGTTTGCGGTGCAGACCAGGATGACAGGCGCGTTGAAACTGTGTTCCGCACCATCTGAGCATCAGTGGACGGCGTGATCTGAAATCACCAAGCCATAGAGCTTAATCGTCTTATCCCTCGCTTTAGAGTTACGTTCAGGTTCTTCTCTTCCCGACTATCCATACGACCCCTCTTTCCGACTGTTTATTTGTCAAATGGTCCCAGGAGATTTCCATGACGCAAAAGAAAAATCAGAATGAGCCCGATGACCTCGAAGAAGTCATCGCCCACCTTGACAAGATCGAGCCGGATGGCGAGGTTAACCCTATCGATACCGACTACAAGGTCGGACAGGATAATGTCAGCTTCAAGTTAGGTCGTTACGGTTTTGATATTCACAACCCGGTGTTCGCCACCGCAGGGGGAGCGATCATTCTGTTTGTCGTCCTGACCCTGATGTTCCAAACCCAGGCCGAACCGCTGTTCGGGGCCGTGCGCAATTGGTTGACAGCCAATCTTGACTGGTTTTTTATCTCTGCCGGCAACATTTTTGTGCTGGTTTGCCTTGGTCTGGTTGTCTCTCCATTGGGACGGGTGCGGATTGGTGGCACCGAAGCGAAGCCGGACTTCAGCTATCTGGGCTGGTTTTCCATGCTCTTTGCCGCTGGTATGGGGATCGGTCTGATGTTCTATGGAGTATCAGAGCCGCTGTCTCATTTCAGCAGCTCTTTTGCCGGGACGACTGTAGAGAATGGGTTGCGCACCGACTGGGCACCGTTAGCCGGTGCCGCCGGTGATGCGTTGGCAGCAGAACGATTGGGCATGGCTGCTACCATTTATCACTGGGCACTCCATCCCTGGGCGATTTACTCAGTGATTGCCCTGGGTCTGGCACTCTTTTCGTTCAACAAGGGGCTCCCCTTGACTGTGCGCTCGATCTTTTACCCCATCCTGGGCGAACGGATCTGGGGTTGGCCGGGACATATTATTGATATCCTCGCAATCTTTGCGACCCTGTTCGGACTTGCTACCTCCCTTGGGATCGGAGCATCCCAGGCTGCTGCCGGTTTGAGTTATCTGTTTGGTCTGCCCCCGGGAACCACCACCCAGGTGCTGTTGATTGTCGGCATCACCGCGATTGCCCTGATTTCCGTGGTCGCCGGGCTGGAGGCTGGAGTACAGCGCTTATCGCAGATCAACATGACCCTTGCGGCTTTGCTGTTACTGTTTGTCATCATTGTTGGCCCGACCCTGGCCATCCTCACCGGTTTCTTTGCCAACCTTGGCGCTTATCTTCAATACCTGCCGGCTCTCGCCAACCCCGTCGGCCGCGCCGACAGTAACTTTGCTCAAGGGTGGACATCCTTCTACTGGGCCTGGTGGATTTCCTGGTCCCCCTTTGTCGGGATGTTTATCGCCCGTGTGTCACGTGGCAGAACCGTCCGCGAATTTTTGGTCTCTGTGTTACTGATACCTTCTCTGGCCTGTGTTCTGTGGATGACCGTATTCGGCAGCACCGCTATCAGCCAGTTTATCAAAGAGGGCTACACTGCTGCTGCTGAAGCCGTGCTGCCGCTGCAACTCTTTGCGATGCTCGATGCGCTGCCCCTGGCGCAGATTACCTCCTTTATCGCGATTATTCTGGTCATTGTCTTTTTCGTGACCTCGTCAGACTCCGGCTCCCTGGTTATCGATACAATTTCTGCTGGTGGCAAGGTCGAAGCACCCGTTCCCCAGCGGGTGTTCTGGTGTACCTTTGAAGGTCTGGTTGCGGTCGCCCTGATTCTTGGTGGTGGTCTGGTGGCACTGCAGGCCATGGCGGTTTCGACCGGGTTTCCATTTACTATCGTCCTGTTGATCAGTTGCTGGTCATTAATCAAGGGATTGGCTTCTGAACCGCGTGGCAAGTAACAATATGTTGGTCTGTCAGGGAGTGGGGTGATCCTGCTCCCTGGCCTCCAACGGATCAAGAGTCAGGCTCGCTATGGAAGTTGAACTGCTGGAAATTTCCGATCATCTACGGCGATTTGAGCCTTTTGAGGCGCTTCCGGTCGAGGTTGTCCAGGAGCTTGCCGCGCATGTAGAAGTTGCTTATTACAAGGCCGGCAGCACTATCCTGACCTTTGGCGGCGAGATCCACGAAGTCTACTTTGTCCGTAGCGGCTCGGTCGAAATCTTCCGCCGTAACGGCACCCTCTATAATCGCCTGGAAGAGGGCTCCCTGTTCGGTCAGATGAGCCTGCTGATGCATAACAGCGTGCGTTTTCCCGCCCGCGCCCTCGAAGATTCCCTGCTTTATATTATCCCTGAAGCACAATTTAACCAACTTTGTGACGCTCACGATCCCTTTGCTGATTATGTTGAGTTGGGCGATCGGGCCCGTTTGCGCCAGACAGTTTCGCGTGCCCACCAATCCAACGAGCTGATGCGGACGCGCATCCAGCAACTGATTACCCGCGAACCGGTCAGTATTGAGGCAACCGCCAGTGTTTTTGAGGCCGGACAGCGGATGACCACTGAAGGGGTCTCCTCCCTGCTCATCTCTGACACCGATGACCCTGAGCAGATGGTGGGAATTATCACTGACCGGGATTTGCGCACCCGTTTTATTGCCGCCGGACTGCCTCTGGAGACCGCTGTCACCAGTATTATGTCGGAAAACCTGATCAGCATCGAGGCGCAACAATACGTATTTGAAGCCATGTTATCCATGCTGCGTTTCCGCATTCATCATCTGCCGGTCATGCGTGATCGCCGTCCGGTCGGAGTGATATCCCTGTCTGACCTGATCCGCTATGAGTCGCAGAACAGCCTGCTGGTGGTAGCGCGTATCCTGCGGGCTCAGGACGTTGAAGAACTGTCCGCGCTAAAAGCCGAAATCGAGTCCAGCTTTGTGCGGATGGTCAATGAGGGGGCCAATTCCCGGATGGTCGGCAGCGCCATGTCGGTATTCGGTCGCAGTGTTAAACAGCGACTGCTCGAGTTGGCGACAGAAAAACTCGGACCACCACCGATTCCCTGTTGTTTTGTCGCCCTGGGGTCAATGGCACGGGATGAGTTGCTGCCGGGCGGGGATCAGGACAACGCTCTGATTCTTGATGATAGCTACGATCCGGCCGTTCATGACGATTATTTCCGGCCACTGGCAACCTTTGTCTGCGACGGTCTTGCCGCTAGTGGTTACCCCTATTGCAAGGGGGGGATCATGGCGACCACTGACCGCTGGCGGCAACCAAGAAAGGTCTGGAGTCGCTATTTCGCCCAGTGGATTGCTAAACCAACACCGGAGGATCTGCTGAACAGCTCGATATTTTTTGATCTGGAGGGGATCTGGGGTGAGGTTGATTGGGTCGAACAACTTAAAGAGCAGATTGCCGGGCAGGCTCAAAAAAGTCCGTATTTTCTCTTTGCCCTTGCCCGTAATGCTTTAAGCCGCACACCTCCGCTGGGGTTTTTCAAAGATTTTCTGGTAGAACGCGACGGCAAACACAAGGATTCTCTGGATCTCAAACGTCGTGGTACGGCACCGCTGGCGGCTCTGATCCGTGTGCACGCCCTGGCGGCGGGATCAACAGCGCAAAACTCTTTTGATCGTCTTGACGATATCCGTGATGCTGACTTGCTTCCTCTGGGTCGTACCGAGGCGATGCGAGATGCCATGGAGTTTATGTCGATGGTACGCTTGAGACACCAGGCGCAAAGCCTGACCCTGGGAGAGGAGGTCGATAATAGTATCAATCCGGAAACCTTAAGTCAGTTTGATCGGCGCAACCTGAAGGATGCCTTCCAGGCCCTTTCCAATGCCCAGAAATTTCTTAAATTTCGCTATCCAGCCAAACGCATTACGAAACAAGGATAGACAATGCTCTATCTTAAGGCTAAAAAACATGCTGACGGACATGGTGCACCCCCCTGGCAGCAGTTGTTTGAACAACTTGCAACAACAGCTGAGAACCCTGATCTCAAAGAATATTACCACGCCGGCGCCCCGGCACCTGAAACCTCGTTGGCGGAACTATCACTGGTTGCGCTGGATATTGAAACGACCGGACTTGATCCTGGGCGCGATGCCATCGTCAGTGTCGGGTTGATTCCCTTTGACTTACAACGTATTTACTGCAGCAAGGCCCGCTACTGGGTTCTAAATCCGGAAAAACCCCTGACCACCGGCTCGGTAGTTATTCATGGGATCACCGACGCGGAAGCACTGGTCGGCCATGATTTAAAACAGATATTGCCCGAGTTGTTGCAGGCGTTGGCGGGGAGGGTGGTCGTGGTTCATTGTCGACAGATTGAACGCCGCTTTCTCGATGTCGCGTTAAAAGCGCGGATTGGGGAGGGGATTGTCTTTCCGGCCATCGATACCATGGAGATCGAAAATCGTTTTGTCCGCCAGCGATTTTTTCAACGCATCGCCCTGTTTTTTGGACGCACCCCGGAATCGATTCGCTTAGCCGCCTGTCGCAGCCGTTATCATCTGCCGCATTATACGCCCCACCATGCCTTGATTGATGCTCTGGCCACCGCCGAACTGTTTCAGGCGCAGAGCGCCTGGCGTTTTGCCCCACAAACTTCCGTGAGTGAGGTGTGGCATTAAAAATTATGGAAATTATCCCTCAAGCCAATTGCAACAGCCACATCAAGCCAACAGCAACGGCGACCGCCGGCAGCAGGTTGCCGACCGGCAAGCGTTTTAAACCGATCAGGTCCAGGGCAATGGCAGTGATCAGCAGACCGCCAACAGCATTCATTTCGATGATGACCGCCGGGGTCAGGATTGTGCGGCTCATCTCCGCTGCCAGGGTAATGGCGCCTTGATAAAGAAACAGGGGAATGATCGAAAAAATGACACCAATACCCAGAGTCGATGCCAGGGCAATAGCTGCAACACCATCAAGAAAGGCTTTGGCATAGAGGATGGTTGGTTCCTCCCCCATGCCATCCTGCAATGCACCCATGATCGCCATAGCGCCGACGCAGTACAACAGGCTGGCAGTGACAAACCCCTCGGCGACCTTGCCCATCCCGGAAAAACGCTGTTGCAGATGCAGACCAAAGGATTCGAGCCGTTTCTCGATGGCCACAAGTTCACCGATCAAACCACCGGCAATCAGGCTGCCGATGACGATCATGATCTGTTGGCTCTGCAGAGCCAGTTGTAATCCGATTAACAGTACCGCCAGACCCAGGCCCGCCATCAGTGTCGTTCTGATGGTAGCGGATAAATGGCGTCCCGCCCACCGACCGATCAACGATCCGACGATGATAGCGATCATATTTACGAGAGTTCCCTGCAGCAACATGCGGATATCCCGACCCTTGGGGGTTCAACTCAAGAGCTGTAGTGCTCAATAATGTGCTTCGTCTGACGTCGAGGACGGACACCATAGCTCAAAACAGTCAAAAGGGGAAAGCGTAAATATCCATATCTTAGAGCACCTGCAGAGGCAGCCGGAAAGGCTGATTGCTGAGTGGTCGCCATCATCAGATATTGGCGTCGCCAGTCGCCGGGGGGAACAGTTCCAGCAATTTAGCGCGCCGGAAGTCGAAAATATCCCCTAGCATCTGTTTGACTTTCAGCGAGTGGACCATGTTCCCCATGGGTCCAAAGGGAAGTGCGTAAGTTACATGGTCAATCATTTTAGTTTTGTTTGTACCCAGGCTTTCAACCTGGTGATAGTGATACCACAGCCGGTAGGGACCAAGCCGCTGTTCGTCAACAAAGGAAATCCCCTCACGGATGTGTTTAATCTCCGTCAGCCAACGGTGGGTACCGAACCACGGAATGCGGATCCGGTAAAGGATGGTCAGACCGTTGTACATCCGTTCCGGTAATTCACTGACAATCTGGAAATCCAGATCGGGCGGGGTCATTTGGTTAAGGTTTTTAGGTGTCGCGATGAAATCCCATAGGGCCTCACAGGGAGCATCAAGAAGTATTTCACGACGAAGTTCATGCATGTCGAAGCCTCTTCAGGTTGAGGGAACAGCCAGTTGTCGGTGGTGTTTGTCCACTTTACCTCAAAAGCGTCTTAAAAAGCAGTGTTAACAGGATCTTTACGGCTTTATCTTTCTGAAAAAATTCACTTCTAAGGTACTGAAAATACATGAAAGTAACCCGACATCCAGAGGCATTCCGGTCGATGTCCAATGCGCCGGCAATTTTTTTCGGCTATAAATTAAATCAACACGCAGCAAGGGGGGCAAGGTGAGGGCAACAATAATAGGGCCAAAAATCACCTTCGCAACCTTCACACTAAGGAGGTAAATATGAAAAGGACTCTGGTGTTTTTATTGGCAGCGAGTTTGTTTCTGGTAACCCCGGCACTGGCATCGGCTGCACGAGGTGATGGTTATGGTGGCGGGCAGAAGGTTGTTATCAGAGAAAAGGTGGTTATTTATAAAACCACCCAGCAACGTGATCATTGGTACGATCGGTCGGATCATCACCGTTATGATCGTTCAGACCGTCACCGTTATGATCGTTCAGACCGGCGCGATTACCGACAGAACAGAAACTATCACCGGCCACCACGTCATGCACCGGCCCATGGTTATTACAAAAAACATCAGTCCTACCGTCACCAGCAAAAAAGGGTGGTAAGACATCATGCTCCGGTTCGTGGCAATTCGGTGGTCATTGGTGTGCCCAATATTATCATTCGGCTTGGATTTTAATTAGAAAATGGGTTGGTAAAGTTATCAGCATGGTACAGTAAAAACAGGGTCGTCGATTTTTCGGCGACCCTGTTTTGCTGATGGTGGCACAAAAAAACAATCAATGGCTTTTAAAGCGGTTTATACTGATGCAACAATAAATAGGGTGGTAAATAGGAGGACAAGGAGGTTGCCATGCCTAACAAAGTGCTGCATTTCTGGTTCAAAGAAATTGCCCCTGAGCAG
>CAZMFD010000021.1:0-4077 GCA_964565445.1 uncultured Geobacteraceae bacterium | reverse complement strand
TGCCATGCCTAACAAAGTGCTGCATTTCTGGTTCAAAGAAATTGCCCCTGAGCAGTGGTGGGATGTCGATCCCGCATTTGATAACCGGCTGAGGGATCGTTTCCTGCAGCTGCTTCATCAAGCGGCGCGAGGGGAATTATTTCTTTGGCGTGGAACGCCCTACGGGCGTCTGGCCGAGATCATCGTCCTCGACCAGTTCTCACGCAATATCTACAGAGCTACGTCCGCAGCCTTTGCGCAGGATCCCATGGCGCTGGTACTGGCTCAGGAGGCGGTTGCCTCCGGGGCGCTCGAGCAGTTGGAATCGATGGAGCGGGCGTTCCTGCTGATGCCCTACATGCACAGCGAGTCAGCTGTGGTGCATGAGGAGGCTGAGCGTTTCTTCAAGGCTTGGGCGCCGGAGGGCAGCTATACATTTGAACTCCATCATAAGGCCATTATCGACCGGTTTGGTCGCTATCCTCATCGCAACAGGATCCTGGGCCGAGACTCAACTCCGGAAGAAGAAGAGTTTCTCAAGCAGCCGGGTTCAAGTTTCTAGCTTGGAAGTGCTTTGTCGACGCCGTAGAGGACTTGGATCCGCTGATCAAGGTGGCCATCAGCCACCATCAGTTCGAGGCCATTCATCCCTTTCACGGTGGCAATGGCTGGACCGGGCGGATTCTTAATGTTCTGAGTCTGATCGAACCGGGTCTGCTGACCCTGCCCATCCTTTACTTGGGTCGCTATATTGTGCACGTGACCAAGCTAGTTGGCGCGTGATTGTGACGTTAGCCAGCGCAGGGGAAATCGCTTTTGTATTATCAAACACTCGCAGACACAATCCTGCTTCTCCATTTTGGAGTTGTCTTATTCGTGGTGCTGGGGCTCCCGGTCATTCTTGTTGGTAACCGGGTCGGCTGGCGCTGGGTCAATAACCTGTGGTGGCGCTTGACTCATCTGTCGACGATTGTTGTTGTGGTCTTGCAGGCCTGGTTGGGGCGCTACTGTTCTCTGACGAAGCTGGAATCTTCTCTTCGGGAAGAAGCAGGTCAAATCGGGTACGAACGGAGCTTTATCGAATACTGGGTCCAGCGCCTTCTCTACTTTGATGCGCCGATGTGGGTTTTTACTGTGGTTTACACCGGCTTTGCGTTGTTGGTGGGTTGGGCCTGGTGGCGTTTCCCGCCGAGGCTGGGCAAGGGCAGGGGCAGGGGCAGGGACGCGTGACGATGGGAGAACCGCCGGTTTGATAGGTTTTCTGTAGGATCGACGGATGCGTCGCCCGATTGTTTAAGGTCAACATCAACACCTGAACCGCGGTCGCGGCCCCACCCGCCGCCTGACTCTTTTGTCATGCCACAAAGAGTCAGCAGAAAAAGGCACCCGTGCTCCTAGTCCGCTGACGCGGATACCGGTCATCAAGCTGTCTGCCTGGCGGGGCGGCAAAAAATCGGCTAGCGCCTCAAATAGTTGCCGCCCTGTATCGCCATGCCGTCATCTTCCTGTCCGCTGCGGCACAATGGGAATGGAAGGTCAACGTCAGCAAACATTGACAGCTCCCCACTAATGAGGTATCTAGAAAAAGTTATATTTTTCAGGGGGGTGAAGATGAGGGAAACATCACACTGAATATCAAACGCCACCGACCGGCATTATGCCGGTCGGTGGCGTTTTTTATTGTGGTTGTTTTGGGGCATAAGGATGTGAGTACGACCATGATTTACACGCATGTTTTCAACAAAGGCGGAAAGGGAGTGAAAAGCCCGATGAATGGTCTTTGAAACAACTTTGGAAGTTCTGTATATACCAGTGAGAGGAAAGGTCATATTGATTGTAACATGCTGAAGCATATAGTAATTACAGGTTCATCGGTATTTCAGTCTGAGATTATATATAGCTCGGACTTTCTGTTCGAACAGTTATATACAGAACTGTCGATTTATTGTTAGGTGCCGGATCATTATCAAATTGTATCCGGATTTGTCTAACAACTAGCAAAACGCATTGGAGGCAGTATGAATAATAAGATTATTGGAATTGTACTTATCGTTATTGGCGTTGCTCTGGCTATTTGGGGCTATAACGTTTATGACTCAGCGGGCGCTCAGATTGGTAGAGCTCTAACCGGAGACACTCCTATTAAGGCATGGGCCGGTATGGTTGGTGGTATCATCTGTGCTGTGGTTGGCATCATCAAAGTAAAATAATAATCACACATAACAAACTAATCAACCGGACGGAAAATACGTCTGTGCAAAATTGAAAAGCAAAACCAAATTGCGGTGGGTCACGTAACCTCGCGTCGCCGCCGCTTATCATGAACCGTTATGATTTATCCGGATCAGTAAATGCTCTTGATATCTCGGTAAAAATTTTCATGAGAACCAAGGGCCATTAACTCAAGGGTGACTGTTCCGTCTTGGTAACTGTAACCGAGAAGGGTGAGCTGTTTATTCATTTTAAATTTGTAAACTCGCAGAAATGACAAGTCCCCTCTTTTCTGCTCACCTAAAAGAGGATCTTGAATAAGTCCCTTAACCGCCTTGTCCAGATCCGTTTTTTGGTTCTGGTGGAGCTTCTTGACTGCTTTTTTGAAGGTTGGCGTTTGAAGGACCTGGAGAATTTTAGCCAAAGTTGTATTCCTCGAGCTTACCGGCTTCTTTTTCGGCTTTTGCAATGATGGCCTGTCTAACGAACTCATATGGCAGGTCTGGGTTATCTTCCATCATTTCACCGATTTTAGCCCAGTGCTCAATTTGCTTTGGCGTTGTCCGGTTTAATGCTTTTGCCATAATGGAGGCTTTCACTACTAAATCTTGGTCAAGTCGTACACTAGCTGTAGACATATGAATCTCCTTTTTTCAACAAACTTGCATCAATTGTAGCGCATTGCATCAATCGTCGCAAGTCGATCATAACAAAAAGCGTCAACCGGACGGAAAAATAGCTCTGCAAATACTCGAATATTTCGGTGGTACACGCAAGCACGCGTCGCCGCCGGTTATCATGAACCGTTAGCGCCTTAGCGAGTATGGCGGCTCTCTTCCACATCTTCTGCGAGCCAGGCCTTGATAAGGGACTGATAAGGCATATCACGAGCGGAAAGCACTCGGATCAGAGTACCGCTACCTCTCAATGTAAAAGTGATGTGCAACAAACGTGCATCGTCGGTCTTACCAAGGGTGTGATACCGAGCTTCCTTTTGGCTGTGCTTGCTGTCTTCTAGAATCAGGAGCGGTTCATTGAAGAATATTTGTTCAGTTTCAGATTGGTAAACACAGTGCTTTTCCGCGCTCTTACGCGAATTGCCTTCGTCCCAGTCAAAGCCTGATATTTGCGCACAATCGATCATAAATGTATATTCCCAAAATATACATAGTTGTCAACCAGAGCTAACCACGGCATTGAGTAGCACGCGCAAAAAAGCCGCGTGCCTCTCATGCCAGACGTTGGGCGGCAAAAATTTGAAGCCGTTTCTGTTCCTTGACACAGGCTAAATAGAGTATATACTAAATTTGACATGTGGAAAATATTCGAACATAAACGTGTTGATAAGGCCTTGGCTTCCGCGCCGGTTGAGGTTCTGCAACGTTATGAAAAATGGAAAGATATTGTAAAGATCTCAGGTCCTCAAGGGTTGAAGCTGATTCGGGGATTTCACGATGAGGCATTGTCCGGAAATTGGAAAGGGTTTCGATCTTCTCGTTTGAATATCCAGTATCGGGTGATTTATAGGGTGCAAAAAGATCAGGTGTTGGTAGAGGTTGAAGGAGTGACGCCCCACGACTATCGGAGGTAATGCATGAGTGAATATAGTAAAGCGATCAAAAGAATTGATGTTTCGACTGGTGACTCGGTTCGTATATTGCGAGAATTGCAGGAAATGAGTCAGAATGATCTAGCTGCGCTGACCGGCATTCCGCAATCAACAATATCAGCCATCGAAAATGGTCGTGTGCGCCTTGGTGTTGATCGTGCCAAAGTGTTAGCCAAAGCATTGCGCTGTCATCCGGCTGTGCTGGTTTTTCCCGGCTGGGATGTAGAGCAAGAATCTGCAGCATAACCATTAATTACACGTGACCAGCTACGCTGGCG
>CAZMFD010000020.1:0-43875 GCA_964565445.1 uncultured Geobacteraceae bacterium | reverse complement strand
GGACCACACCAAGGTCAATTTTCACCTTAAAGCCCTGCGCGAAGCCGGTTTTATTGAGCAAACCACGGATAAGATGTACGAGCTCACCACCAACGGTCAACGTGCCGCCACCTGCTTATCCTACATCTGTAAAAGCTTGGAATCCTGACCTTAGCTACCCCCTCATTTCCTGCCATAGCGACTGAAATGCTAAATTATTTCAGCCTGTTAAATCCTGTGAAGTTTACTTCACAACACCGACCCCTATTGTTGATAAGTTTTATCTGGTTTTGCTGACGGCATCCTTCTAGGATAGGCAACATCAGTATTTATCCTTGGCAAACGTGTCCAGCTGCCACTAATAATTCCGGCCACGATTGCCTGCCCCCACTCCTCACCACAACTATGGAGGTAACAAATGAAGAAAACAGGTTTGGCAGGCTTACTGCTGCTCGCGCTTGTCATGTTGGCGCTACCGGCTAGTGCCGCAGATTATGTCGGCTCCGAGCAGTGTTTTGAATGCCATCAGGATCAATTTAACAGCTGGCAATCAACCGGACACCCCTGGAAACTGCGCACGGCGGAAGAGGCCAGTAGCGCCAAAGTGCCCCTGCCTCCCGGCTACCGCTGGAGCGACATCAGCTATGTTATCGGCGGCGCTAACAAAAAAGCCCGCTACATCGACCTGGAGGGGTATATCATCACCAGTGCCAAGGATGGTTCCGAGGCGAAAACCCAGTACAACCTGGAAGATGCGTCATGGTCTTACTATAGCAAAGGCCAGAAAAAAGCCTACAAATGTGGTCCCTGCCACATGACCAACTACAGCCCGGAAGGTAATCAGGACGGTCTGCCCGGAATGATCGGGACCTGGTCAGAAAACGGCATCGGCTGTGAAGAATGTCACGGCCCCGGTGATGCTCACATCAAGGCACCGGCCAAAGCAAACATCGTCATTAATACAGCGGCTGAATCCTGTGGCAAGTGCCACCAGCGTGGCGGCATGGGCCCGGAACCGCCAGTGAGCGGTGGCTTCATCAAGCACCATGAGCAGATCAATGAGCTCAGGGCCGGGGTTCACAAAGATCTGTCCTGTGTCACCTGTCACGATCCGCACAAACGGGCGATAGAAGCGAAAAACAACTGTGCCGAATGCCACAGCGATATCGCCGCCAGCTATGCTAAAACGACCCACGGCAAGCAGGGAACAACCTGCATCGAATGCCACATGCCGAAGAGCACCAAGTCGGCTATCAGCGTCGCTTCATATACCGGCGATGTCCGGACCCATATCTTCAAGATCAATACCGACAAAGACGCGGAGATGTTCTATGAAGTTGAAGAAAACGGCAAAAAATCAACATTTACACGCGGTTTTACAACAGTCGACTTTGCCTGTCTGAGCTGCCACGGCAGCCGCGATAAGGCCTGGGCTGCCAAAGCCGCCAAGAATTTCCATAAGTAAGACATTACTAACAGCTTTGAAGATCCGCTGCTGCTTCATTGCAGCGGATCTTCAAAGCTAACAACAGTTATTCAGATTGATTTCTCAACAGGCAACACAACACGACCGGGGCAGTTCCTGACAGGATCGCCCCGGTCGTGTTTTTTTATCGCCGTCGGCAAGGATCACTGAGCACTGACAAGCGGCTCCTTTGTTTGCCAGGCGGCTTCATACTGTTGGCGATTGCCGATCAACGCCACAAGATCTCCAACCGCAAAGACCAGATCCGCTGACGGGTTACTGATAAAGGTTCCTTTGCGTAACACGCCAACCACCGACGCCCCGGTCTGCTGGCGCAGGTTCAGTTCACGCAGACTTTTACCCACCAGCAGACTTTCTTCCTGAATCTCTTCCCAGGTCAACTCAATCAGATCACGGGCATGTTTGAGCAGATGGAGATCCTGTTCTACGGTCTGCTGGCCACGATCGCCATAGTAACGTTCCCGCCGGGCATCATCAGTAAATTTCTGGATCAGTGGTACCGGAATGTGCAGATTCAGCAGCGCCTGCCGGGCGATTTCAAGCCCGGCTTCCAGTTCCGGGTTAATAACCATATACACCCCGTCATCATAGAGGGCTTTCATCTGCTCTGCCCCCACCGCACGGACCACCATGCTCAAAGCGGGGAAGCTCATATGAACATGGCGGACAATCGCTTCGGTTGTTACGATATTGGGAACGGTGATCAGCAGCTGTTTCGCCTCGGACAGATTGGCCGCTTCCAGGACCACTGGTTGCGCGGCATCGCCAAAGATGACCGGGTACCCCTGTTTTTGACACTCCTTGATCGAATTCTGGGCCAGATCGATCACGACAAACGGCACATCGAGCTTGGTCAGGATATAAGCCACACTCTGGCCCACCTGACCACCACCGGCAATCACCACATGATTGTGAAGACCGTCGGGGGGAAGGTTAAAAGTTTCAAGCTTTTCGCGTTTGAACAGGCGTTGCTGCAAGCGATATAAAGGTGCCGTAAAACCTGAAACCAGAGGGGTCATCAACATACTGATAATAGTTGCAGAGAGCAAAAAAGAGTGCTGTTCTGTACTCAAAAAACCTCCGGCGAATCCAACTTGACCCAGAACGAAGGAAAATTCGCCAATCTGGAACATCCCCAGGGCCACCGCCAGCGGTACAACATTGCCATAACCGAACCCGCGGACAATGACTGCCATGATCAGGGCCTTACCAACAGCCACCAGCATCACCAGTTTGAACACGCCGAGCCAGTTTTCAATCAGAAACTCGGGATTGAGCAGCATACCCACTGAGGTGAAAAACAGTAAACCGAACAGATCGCGCAACGGAATAATATCGCTTAAGGCCTGATGACCATAGTCTGATTCACTCAGCACCATCCCGGCAACAAAGGCTCCGAAGGCAAAGGAAAGACCGGCCAGATACGTGGCATAGCCGATGCCCAGGCCAATAGCAGTAATGGTCAGCAGAAACAGTTCACGGGAATTCCAGCGGGCGACCCGCATCAGCAGAAAAGGTAACAGGCGGGTGCCAAGGATCAGCATGATGGCCAGAAAAATGATGGATTTGACGACGGCAAAACCCAACAGAGGTAAACCGGCGGCCGGGTTGGTGATTTGTGGCAACAAAATCAATAGAGGAACAACCGCCAGATCCTGAACAATCAGAATGCCGATCATCACCCGACTCGACAGGGTCCCCATCATCCCCTGAGCCATCAGGGTTTTGAGGATCACCATGGTACTGGAAATAGAAATCAGCCCCCCCATCCACAAGGACGGTCCGGCCTCCCAACCGAACCAGCGCCCGATCAGATAACCGTAGCCGATGGTGGTCAGAATCTGGATCGGGCCGCCGATCAGGGCGACATACTTGACCGGCTTGAGCTCCTTCAGAGAGAATTCAAGCCCGAGGGCAAACAACAGCAGGGCCACGCCGATTTCCGCCAGCTTCTCAATCTCATGAACTTCCGATGCGGACAAACCACCGGCAAAGGGTCCGATTGCCACTCCCGCCATGATGTATCCCAAGACCAGTGGTTGACGCAAACGCTGGGCAATCAAACCGCCGATCAATGCGGCGACCACAATAACGACAATATCAGCGGCAATTCCCATAAAGTTTCCCTTCAGTCTGATCCATTTAATTATGCTGTTTTTCGTTGTCAACGATAGTCTGTCAAGTCGGCACTGTCAAAGAAAGTCTATAATTTCAAAAGACCTGCTCTTGTCAGCAAAACCTTCTGCATGCGACAGTATAAATAATTCAGGCCCATCCTTCCGTCGATAGAGTAAAGGAAAATGTCATCATGAGAAGATTCATTATCCTGTCAGTACTGTCGCTGTTCATTTTACTGAATGGCTGTTCCGATGGAGATTGGCGCACTGCAAGTAGACAACCGGCAGGGATAGCTCCGGACCCGGCAAATAACCGGGAAGCGGTGGTTCAGATCTATGCAGCCCGCGCCTGGGGTTGGCGGGGTTGGTTTGCCGTCCATACCTGGATTGCCACCAAAGGGATGGACGAACCACACTACACCGTCTACGAAGTCATTGGTTGGCGCGGTAACCGCGGACTGCCAGTACTGCGGGTGGAAGCTGATGTGCCTGATCGCTACTGGTACGGCAAAAAACCCCGTCTGTTGGCCGACTACCGCGGTAGCGAAGTCGACTCCCTGATCGCCCAGATTCAAGCCGCCGCTCACAATTACCCGTGGCCAAACGAATACCGCGTTTTTCCCGGCCCTAACAGCAACACCTTCACCGGTTGGGTTTTAGACCAGGTTCCCGCCCTCGATGTGCGCCTGCCCTTCGCAGCTATCGGTAGTGGCTACAGCAGATAGTTTGTACATTTCCTCCCTTTATGGGCATATCTGATCTCAGCTGTGATAACTTCTGCTTATCGGCAGTCTATACAACTGTTCCTCTGTAAAGACAAAGGGAAATAATCTTTGCAGGAACCGGCTCGAAGGTAACTTGAATTCCGACGTCATTGGCGTTAGTATCAGCACCTGTCTTTGTTCGTACCCATATTTTAAGAGGATAACCCGATGAAGTTGAAATTGATATTTTTGGTTAGTCTGCTGGCCGTACTACTTGCCGGTACAGCAACGGCTGAAACCCGTTATATTTCCGATACGCTGGTCGTCACGGTTCGCAACAACACCAGCAATGACTATCAGGTGCTCGAAAGGCTTATATCAAACACCCCGGTAACGATTCTGGCTGAGCAGGGCAACTTTTACCAGGTGCGCACCCCTGATGGATCAGAGGGTTATGTGCTTCAACAGTACATTACCGCTGAACCCCCCAAAACGCTCATTATTGAACAACTGCAAGCGCAAATCGCCGCCCTCGAAGAAGACTACAGACAACTGCAGGCTCGCTATACTGAACTGCAGGATGTTAACGAGGACGCAGTGGAAAATACCAATCTGGTTATTCAACTTGAAGAAACACGAACAAATTTGAAACAAATGACCGAACAATATGAGAATTTACGCGAAAGCTCTGCCGATGTTCTGACCCTTTACGAGAACAACCAGCTACTCGAAGAGCAAAACCAGTCTCTGAACCGCGAAGTACAAGTTTTACGTGAAGAAAATAGTAGTTTTCACCGCTCCAACATGATCCAGTGGTTTCTTGCCGGCGCTGCTGTGTTTTTGGGCGGCTGGCTTATCGGAAAAATTTCCCGGCAAAAATCCCGCAGTTTTTCTCGTTGATCCTCCCCTCCCCTTCATTTACCTGAATCAGGGTACAGCGATCTGCCTGTGTCCTGATTTGCCTTGGCAATATTGATCATTTTTTTATTCTAACAAATAAGTTTATCCTTGATTTGCTGGTCTTATTCAGTATCTTTACCCCTATCTTTATATTCATCAAGGGGGCTGTATGAAAACCAATCGACAACAATTACAACTGCTATTGGCCGATCGGGTGATGACGGCTCGCGAGTTAACCCGCGAACTCGGCATCAGCCAACCGACCTTGTCACGACTGATCAACACCATGCAGAAGGAGATTGTTGTCATGGGAAAGGGGCGCGCAACCTGCTACGGCCTGCCCAAAAAACCAGGACACGAATATAATCGCCTCCCGGTTTACAGTATCGACGCCAAAGGCGACGTTCATCCTTACGGCCAGCTAACCCCATTACAAGGCGGCCAATACTGGTGGCAATCCATTGCCTGCAGTGGCGAAATTTTCCACCAGCTACCATGGCAAATCCAGGACTTGCTGATTAACGGCTATAGTGCTCGTGCTTTTGCTCATCGTTTCGGTGACTACCTTAAACTTTCACCACGACTCACCGATTGGACTGAAGAGGATATGCTGAATGCTACCAGTCATTGTGGTGAGGATCGCCCCGGTAACCTGATTCTGGGTGAAGAATCCCTGGCCCGCTATTTTGAGCTGGTGCACAATCCACCCGAGTTGATTGAGCCTGGTAGCCAGGCTCTTATCTACCAGCAAAAAGCGCTAAAAACCCTGGCTAGAGAGATCATTCCGGTGCAACTGAGCGGCGAACAACCCAAGTTTTCAGTTTGCCTCAATGAACGCGGCACGCCCTGCCAGATGCTGGTCAAATTTTCACCGGCTGCTGACAGCAAGGAGGCCAGACGCTATGCGGATCTGCTCGTATGTGAACATCTGGCACTTGATGCGATCCGCATTGCCGGATTAAACGCAGCGCGTTCACGGCTGATCATCACCGGCAATCAAACCTTTCTATGCGTGAAACGCTTTGATCGCCGTGGCGCTTTCGGGCGCCTGCCGGTCATTTCCCTACGTGCCCTTCACACCCGTATTCAGGAGCCCTGCGATGATTGGGTGTCGGCGGCAACACGTCTGCAGAGGCAGGGGATCATCCCCTTAAGTGAAGCCAAAAAACTTCATTGGCTGGCTCTATTCAGTGACATGATCGGCAATGCTAACCAGCATTTCGGCAACATTTCATTTTTGCCACACGGCAAAGACAATTACCTTCTGGCCCCGACCTATGGTGTGCGTCCCACCATCTATGAACCCTTGGCCGGTGAAATTCCGGCACGCTTGTTTACTCCGCCATCTCTGCGCAAAGAAGCACAGGCAGAGCTTACCGATGCCCGGCAATCTGCTATTCTGTTCTGGAAGAGTGCTGCTATTGATGAGCGTATCTCTGAAGATTTTCGCCAGATTTGTTTTGAGAACTGTGAATTGTTGCAATTACAGGAACGAGGAACAAAACTTCACAAGTAAGTCAGAATTTTTTCATAAATAGAGGTTAACAAGTCTTTACCCTTTGTGTTACCATGCGTGTCTTATTCAATGCCATTTTTTCCGTCTTGTTGACTACTGGAATCTGATTGATGAGTGACACGCCTAACATTCTTTTTATTGACGAAGATCCCGAGGTCCTGACAGCACTGCAGAGATTACTGCAAAAGGAGGACTGGGAATGTCATTTCGTTTCCAGCGCTAGTCAAGCTCTGCAGCTGTTGCAGGATAAACCGGTTGATCTGGTGGTTAGTGCTGCGGTCATGAAGGAAATGGCCGGCATCAGCCTGCTCAGCGAGATCCGTGAGCACCACCCAACGACGATTCGTCTGTTCCTCACGGGTCACCCCCGGCACGCCACTGTGCTACAAGCTTTAGCACAAGGCTATACTCAGCAGATCATACCCAAACCCTGGATTGATATTGAACTGAAAGAGATCCTTCGCAGCGCCCTGCGGCAAGCGCAATATCAGCGCAAATATAGCCTTGAGTTGCAAAAACTGATCAACACCATCCCCCTGCTCCCGACCCTGCCGGAAACCTATAGTCAGGTACGCGACTGTATCAGCGATGATGACATTGACATTGAAAGAATGACTGAGGCTATCAGTCAGGATGTCAGTCTATCCGCTATCCTTCTGCATTGGGGTAACTCAGCCCTTTTTGGTCAGCGCTTTCTTGTTGACTCCGTTAAAAAAGCGATTATTGTCCTGGGCACAGACATCGTCGAGAACCTGGTATTATCAGAGTCGGTGTATCAGGCAGTTAACTCCGCTACCAGCAAGATTCCCGGTTTTGATATCAACCACTTTAAAAAACATTCGATTGCCAGCGCAACAATCGCCCGTTTGTTGATCAAACTGACCTACAGCAGCAATATCGCCATGCAGGATCGCGCCTTTATTGCCGGACTTCTTCACGATATGGGCAAACTGTTGTTAGCGAACTACCTGCCGGAGAAATTCCAGCGTGCGATTGAACTTTCCGACGAAAATCAATGGCCGCTACTGAAAGCTGAACGCAGCCTTTACGGCACAGATCATGCTGAAATCGGCGCCATGCTGGCACAATGGTGGAGTCTACCGCCTTTTTTGGTTGAAGCTATTCGCTCACATCACCACCTTCGCACAGCACCGACTGAGCCGGAGGTCAGTGCGGCAGCCTATACAGCAAACATACTTGCCTGTCAGTTCAACTTTTGTGCCCACCAGCTATCCAACAAAGTGGATCTGCACGAAAGCAGCTATGAACGTTTTCACCTTAATGAAGAAGTCATTGAGCTGCTTAAACACAAAACCCAGGAAATCCTCACCTAACTCCCCACCTGACCAGCTGTCAACCCGTGATCGCCAATCTGCAGCGGCCCAGCCGCCCTTTGACTTTCGCCTGTGCCTTCCGGCATATTAAGGTATTGTTTACCCTCTTTATTCTGCAATCATTGAGGCACTAGCTGTCCCCGCCATGCCGAGTCAAAATGAGTAAACCATGAATATCGAACAGATGAAGATTGTGCTCAAAGAAATTCTGACGACGACCGACCTGACCCCCTGTGTTGTTGGTCACCGCGGTGTTGGTAAAACAGCCGGCATTATTCAGGTCTGTCGCGAGATCAAACGCAGTTACATCCCTTTACGCCTGGGACAGATGGAAGTTGGTGACCTGGTGGGTATTCCCTATCGCATCGACAAGACCATGCATTGGTCCCGCCCGTCCTGGTGGCCGGCCGACAATGCTGCGGCGACGGTTGTTCACTGTGATGAACTCAATCGCGCCCAACAGGAAGACACCCTGCAGGCGATTTTTCAGTTTGTTGAGCCGCCGTCCGAGGGACAACAACGCGCGTTGCACACCCACAAACTGGCACCTCAGCACCGTGTCGTGGTTGCCATCAACCCCCCCGATGGCAGCTACCAGGTCGCCCCGCTGGATCGCGCCCTGCTGGATCGCATGGTGGTCATTCAGGTCGAGACCGACCCCACCTGCTGGTCTCACTATGCTCAACAAGCTGATTTCGATCAATCAGTACGTCACTTTATTGGTTCTCATCAGCACCTGCTGGCCCTCAATAACACCAGTTTTGATATGAATATCGAACCTTCGGAGCGCGCCTGGGAAATGGTCAGCAGGCTGCGCCGTCATTGTCGCTTTCCTCAACCACTGGAAATGGAGGTTTACAGCGGCGTCATCGGCAAAGAAGCTGCCGTGGCCTTTCTGCAGTGGTGCAACGAGCAACGCCGGCGCCCTTTAAGTGCTGAAGACATCCTCCAACGCTGGCCTGAGGTTGCCGAGCAAGCGGAAAAACAGCGGGACGATATCCAGGCCGCAACTATCAACGAATTAACCTCCCTGCTACAGCAACAGATCCCCCGGGATGAAGCTGAACAGGATCATCTGGTTGCCTATATCGATATCCTCCCACGTGATATGCGTTTTGCCATGGTCAAAAGCCTGCTGCGGATCCCGGCCATCGCCGCGGTTTTGTGCCAGGACAAGTACGATGCCGAGATTCTGGATACCATCCGAAAAATCAGCCAGGATGCTACCTAAACCGATGCGCGAGCTTGAAGATGCGATTGTCAGGTTGCTGAAACAGCGGCCTTTTTACGGTCATTTTCTCCTCCAGTGCCGCCGCCGACCCTATCAGGGGCGCAAGGCGGTTGCTGTGACCCTGATCGATGCCCTGCCGACCCTGATGGTTTCACCACAGCATTTTGCTCTTTTTTCCGGCGGCGAACAGCAGGCACTGCTCGAACATCTGGTCAAACACATCCTCCATCTACACCCGTGCCGTCGCAACGATCGCCACCCCAGGCTCTGGGATCTGGCCTGCGACCTCGCTATTAATCCCGGTATCGACCACTTACCCACCGAGGCACCACGCCCTGAACGCCTCAAGCTGGCGGCCGGTCTTGCTGCTGAAGAATATTACGACCAGCTCCTGCTGGTACCACGACTGGGGGATCAACTCGGCGACGGCACCGGCGACAGCGCAGCTGACAGCTCCGGCGAACAGGCAAGTGACACGTCAGCAGCAACCCTTGAGGCATTGCAGCTGCACCCGTTGGATGATCACCAGCACTGGCAGGAAGCCGAGCGCACACCAGATTCCCTGAGCGAACAAGTAGTGCGTCAGATGGTGCAATCGGCTTGGCACAAAAGTGGCGACGAAGGAGCCGGTGATCTACGGGCCCTGATTCACTCCTACCTCGCGCCGCCGACCATCCCCTGGCAGCAGATTCTGCGCCAGTTTATCGGCAGCGCCGGGCGGGTCGGCAAAACCGCTACCTGGAAGCGTACCCATCGACGCTTTGATCAGATCACGCCGGGAATCCGCAAACAACAGTATCTGAATCTGGTGATCGGTATTGATGTCAGTGATTCCACCGACACCCAGACTCTGCGTGAAACCTTTGCCAAAGAACTACTACGGATAGCCCAGGCGCGGCAAAGCCGGATAACCGTTGTCTATGCCGGCAGCCGGATTCAAAAAATTGCCACCTTCAGCGGCGATCCTGCGGTGATCGATGTCTTTCGTGGCGGTGGTTTTACCGACCTGCGCCCGGTATTCGACTATGCCCGCCAAATGCAGCCCCGCCCTGCGGCGATTATCTACCTGACCGATGGTTTTGGCCCCGCCCCGCCAGCATCAGACATTCCGACCCTGTGGGTACTATCACCGGAGGGTCAAAAGCCTGTAACCTGGGGGCTGGAATTGCGACTTGATAACGTCCTGGAGGCACCATGACAGATACCCAACCATCGCCCATGTCCGAAGAAAGTATTACCGACATGCTGCAAAAAACTGGAGCGCGCGTCAAAGGACGCGCCGGGCGCAGTGTCCACTACGGATCACCACGCGATTTTTCTTTTGAAGTCAAGGCGCTGTTCCCCAACAATCTGGGTTTACAGATTACCGCTCGACAATACACCTATCGTGACCCTTGGGAAACCAGCGGCAGAGTTAATGACCGGGTTGACGTGGCCCTGTTATTTAAAGGATGCTACAGCCAATTGCCTAAAGGTTACAGCTACTTTCAAGATACCGATACAGAAGAAAACCTCGATTCAGATCAATTAAAAGAAGTGATTGAGGCAATCATAGCCATCAACCCAAAGCTCTTTGTCCTGCAGAACCTGACCGGCGACCTGTAACGAAAAAGAGGGGTGATAATAGAACCGGCACGAAATATTTTTACTGATTTCGGTCGAAACAGTGCTATAGTAGAGGAATATCATGAGCATTCTCATAAAAAAGGCTGACAATCATGGGGCGGCAGAAAAACCCATTAATCCTCACCATTGACGATGAAGATCAGATCCGCAACAGCTTTCAGCTGTTTCTGGAAGATCATGACTTTGATGTTGTTGAAGCAAAGAACGGGTACGAGGGACTGGAGGTCTTTCGCCGTGAAAGACCGGATCTGGTTCTGTGTGATCTCCGCATGCCGGAGATGGATGGACTCGAGGTTCTCCAGACAATCAAGACTGAATCACCAGATACGCCGATTGTTGTCGTCTCTGGAACCGGTATTATCGGTGATGCCATTGAGGCAATCCGTCGCGGCGCATGGAACTATCTGCTCAAACCGATCCAGGACATGTCGGCTTTGTTGCATGCTATCAATCAGGAGCTTGAGCGCGCGCGCCTGATCATCGAAAATCGTGCCTATCAGGAGCACCTTGAAGAAGAAGTCACACGCCGCACTGCAGCCCTGCAGAAGGCTATCAACGACCTCAATGAGTCACACTTCAAGCTCCGCAAGAGTGAAGAAACCTACCGCTCTATTTTTGAAAATCTCCAGGATGTCTACATCGAATTCGCCGAAAACGGCATCATCCTCGAAGTCAGCCCGTCTATCTCTGAAATTTCAGCGTTCAAACGTGATGAATTATTGGGCACCAAAGTTGAAAATCTCTTCCCCCTGGCACTAGAGCGCGACGAGTTATTCGACCGCCTCAATCAGACCGGAGAGATTCGCGATTTCGAGATCCATCTGCGCGACAAAGACCAGCAGGACATTCCCTGCTCCCTCAATGCCAGTTATCAAAGTAGCGACCGCGAAAACGCTGACAAAATCTGCGCTACGTTGCGTGACATCACCGAACGCAAACAGGCTGAAGCGCGGATCGAATACCTGGCTTATTATGATGCCTTGACGGAATTGCCGAATCGCCGCCTGCTGATTAATCGCCTCGAACAGAATCTCTCCCGCGCCAGACGCTATGGGCATTATGGTGCGATGCTCTTTTTAGATCTGGATCGTTTTAAAAACATCAATGACTCCCTCGGTCACCCGATCGGTGATGATCTGCTCAAACAGGTTGCCGAACGGCTGACGAGTGATATGCGAAGTGAGGACACAATTTCACGCCTGGGAGGGGATGAATTCGTCTTCCTCTTATCTGACCTTGGCGCTGACCCAGGAACTGCCGCTGCGGCAGCTCAACATAAAGCGGAAAGCATCAAGGATCGCCTGACCGAACCTTATATCATTCATGACAATATCCTGCATGTCACCCCGAGTATTGGGGTTGCCATGTTTCCGTCAGTTGACGGCGGCTACGAAACAGGCAGTGACATCCTGCGCTACGCCGACACCGCCATGTACCGGGCCAAGGACGATGGGCGCGATACAATTCGCTTCTTCCTGCCAAGTATGCAGGCGGCAGCTGACTATCGTCTTGCCCTGGAAAAAGAACTGCGCCATGCCATCGAACGCGACGAGTTATCACTCTATTTCCAGCCGCAAGTCGATTATCATGGCAACATCCTTGGTGCCGAGGCGCTTATTCGCTGGACGCATCCCACCAAAGGATTTATTTCTCCCGGCACTTTTATCCCCATTGCCGAAGCCAGTGGCCTGATTCTGTCGATTGGTGAGTGGGTGTTGCGAACGGCCTGCCGGCACCTGAAAAAATGGAACGATCAAGGGCTGGGCCTGACCCATCTGGCCATTAACGTCAGCCCCCGCCAGTTCCGCCAATCCGAGTTTGTCGGCCAGGTTCAGTCGATTCTGGATGAGACCGGGGTCGACCCGACAATGGTCTGCTTTGAACTGACGGAAGGCCTGGTGATTGACAATATTATTGACACGATTGAAAAAATGCAGGGGTTAAAAAAACTGGGGCTGCAACTTTCTATTGATGATTTTGGGACTGGTTATTCTTCCTTGACCTATCTGAAAAAAATGCCCCTGGATATTCTCAAAATTGATCAGTCCTTTGTCCGTGACATTGAAACCGATGCCAATGATGCTGCTATCGTTGCCACCATTATCGCCATGGCCGAACACCTTTATCTTAAAGTGATTGCAGAAGGCGTTGAGACCCGCCCTGAACTCGATTTTCTTAAGCAGAACGGATGTAACATTTTCCAGGGTTATCTATTCAGCCGCCCGATCCCGGATCACCAATTCACTGACTTACTGAAGACCGGTATCTCGCAGACCGACCATTAATTCATGCCAACCCCTGATCTGGACAACAGGATGTTGCCCTTACGCGACCTCCTGACAAGGGCTTATCAGCGTCAGCCATTTCATCATTTCACAGGAGAGAATATATGAGTCAGCAACCAAGTGTTATTATCGAAACCACTAAAGGGTCGATCACCATTACCCTGAATCAGGAAAAAGCCCCTATCTCTACTGAAAATTTTCTTGGCTACGTACGTAACGGATTTTACGACCAGACGATTTTTCACCGGGTTATCCCCAACTTCATGGTTCAGGGAGGCGGCTTTACTGCCGACATGAAACAAAAAGGAACCAACCAGCAGATTAAAAACGAGGCCGACAACGGTCTTAAAAATGTCCGTGGCTCGATCGCCATGGCGCGCACCCAGGTAGTAGACAGTGCCACCAGTCAGTTTTTCATCAACCTGGTGGATAACAGTTTCCTCGACCACCAGGGCAAAACTCCCAACGCTTATGGTTACGCCGTTTTTGCCGAGGTCACTGACGGCATGGACATTGTTGACAGTATCGCCAAGGTACCAACCGGCAATTCCGGCCCCCATCAGGACGTTCCAAAAGATGCCGTCATGATCCTAAAAGCCACCATCGTCGAATAAAAAAAAGACCGCTGCGAAGATTTATTCTCTTCGCAGCGGTCCCCACTACCCACTACCTCATTCCCACCCCTACTCCCTGTTAAGCGCCAACGGCAGAACCAACCTGAAAATACTCCCCTGCCCGGGACATGAATCAACCTGCAAATGCCCCCCGGCCTCATCAATGATCCGGTGACAGATCGTCAATCCCAGTCCGGTACCTTCTCCCGGCGCTTTAGTGGTGTAAAAAGGATCAAATATCTGGGTCAGGTCGCCCACCGCAATACCACAGCCATCATCTTTGATCTGCAGCCAGACATTATCCTGCTCGCAACCGGCAGTCAGCTCAATCGCCCCTTTTAGTTCACAGGCATGAACGGCATTGATCAACAAATTGATATAGACCTGATGAAGCTTTTGACGATTAATCAGTACCATAGCAGAAACCCCAGGCAACTGATCAGCGACACTTACCTGTTTGAACGTGCCCTGGCGCGCGAGCAGTTCTCGACATACTCGTAGTTCAGCGATACAATCAACCTCATCAATGCTGTTTTTGTCCGCCGGGCGCGAAAAGTTGAGGAGCTCACGCACCAGATAATCGATGCGTTGGGTTTCCACCAGGCACCGCTGGGCAACATCCTTATCGGCCATATTCAAGCGGGTTTTGAGTAACTCAAGATAGCCGATCAACGCCGCCAGCGGATTACCAAGTTCATGAGCCAATCCGGCGGCCAGCTGACCTACTGATGCCATTTTTTCACTGCGGATCAGCTCATCGCGGGCCTGCTGCAATTGACGATTGGTGTTTTTCAGTTCGTCGATGTGGATACGCGTTTGCGCCTGGCTTTTATTCAGGGCAGTCACCATGTCATTGTAAGCGGTGGCAAGCTGAGCTAATTCCGTTGGCCCGGCGATTGGCAGGCGGGTGTTCAAATCACCACGCCCGACATCCTGGGTCGCCCGCAATAACAGCTTGGCCGGCTTGATAATATTGCGCTGGAGCAGATAATAACCGGCAGCGATCAGAACCAGACCATAGAGCGCCACATAGATCAACAGTATCTGGAGGGCATCCAGCAACTGCACACGGATATCATCGAGGCTGAAGTGGATTTCCAGCAAGCCGATAAAACGTTGATCGGCATAGAGAGGCAAGGCCATCTGGACCCCGGCACTGGTTGAACTGAACAGATTCAGCAGCGCAGGAAAATTGACACGCATCTCCATCGCCCCGGTGAGCTTGACCTGTTGACGCCGGGCGATACTAAAAGGCTGCTGTCCAACATGACTGAAGGACTGCAGCACATTGAGGTCCTGATCGTACAACCACCAGCCGCTACAGTAAGCGCTCTCACTCAGCTTACCCAGTAACTGTTGGTGTGCCGGACTGGAGCTAGACGATTCTTCTGCCTGTTGCTGATCCGATAAAGCGCCCGCTACCAAATGAGCGGTTTCATCCAGGTGGCGCAAGCGTTCTGCGAGCAGACGTTGCTCGGTCAGGCGCAACATCAGCATGCCGCCTAACAGCAGGGCAGCAACCAGAAGAAACGTCAGAGTAACGAGGATTTCAGTACGTAAACCAACACTTTTTTTCACAGCAACTCAAGCCCCACATCGGTGATGATAATGCTCGTTGACTACCATATTTTCCCGGAAAAATGAATCTTGTTTGTCAAAGTGCCGGCGAAGAGGTATTAATAGATGAACAAGATGTGTTCGAAGCCTCCTTCAATAATAGCTATCATAAAAGGATTTCCTTATGGCAAAAGTGCTTTATCTTGATGATGACGTCTGTATCGGTTGCGAAACCTGCACCCGGATCTGTCCCAAGGTTTTTCATATGGTGTCCGAGCATAAAGCCGGTATTCGCGATCCACAAGGCGACAGTATTGAAAAGATTGAGGAAGCGATGGACCAATGCCCGGTTGCCTGTATCACCTGGGACGATGAATAACGTCTGCCGGTGATGCCCGCAAGGCTTAAACCCGCCGATCTGATCGATCGTTATTATCTGCCTCACCCGCAGGCACGGACGATCCTGCTTGACCATAGCCGCCGAGTGACGCGCCGGGCACTGACGATTGCTCGTGCTCTGCGCGACCGGGGGCGCACCCCCGATCTGCAGTTTATTGCCGAAGCCGCCATGCTCCACGATATCGGGATGATCTTCACCAACGCGCCTGACATCGGTTGCCACGGTGAGGCTCCATACCTGCAGCACGGCATTATCGGCGCGCGGTTACTCAAAGAGTTAGGGCTGCCTGACCATGCGCGGGTTTGCGAACGCCATACCGGGGTGGGATTGACGGCGGTGGAAATCGAACAGGACAATCTGCCCTTACCCAGACGTAATATGCTTCCGGAAACCCTGGAAGAGAGGATCATCTGCTATGCCGACCTCTTTTACTCCAAAGATCCGGGAAAATCACACCAGGCCAAAAACACTCAAACAGTACGGCAGCAACTCGAGCATTTCGATCGTGGCAAGGTGCTGATTTTTGATCGCTGGCGGGCTGAGTTTGAACCGGATCATTGTTGCTGATGGAGACCTGGATCCAGCAAGTCCTCACGTTTCTCCCTGAAGGCAGTAAATATTATTTTCTGATTTTTTTCGTTGCCCTCGCTGAATCGCTGCCGGTAGCGGGTCTGCTCGTCCCTGGCAGCACTATTATCGTTCTGGCCGGTTTTCTCATTGTTGCCGGCAAAGGCAATCTGGCGACCCTGATCCTGGTCGCCGGCTTTGGTGCTCTATTCGGAGATCTACTCAGTCTGTGGCTGGGAAAACGCTATGGTGGCATCTTTTTGCGGATGCGTTTTTTTCGCCACCGCCGCAAGATGATCCGCTTTGCACAGAATTTCTTCCTGACTCATGGCGGCAAAAGTTTGTTTTTTGCACGGTTTTTGGGCCCGATTCGCGGCATTGTTCCTTTTATCGCCGGTCTATCGCACATGCCCCGGCGGGCGGCAAGTGGCTATATCCTGTTCAGTTCGATCCTTTGGGGCATCTGCTATCCGGGGCTCGGCTATCTTGGCGGCAGCAGTCTGCAGCAGGCACAGACCCTGGGTGCCCGTTTTGGGCTCGCCGTCTTTGTGATGCTGTTGATAGTCTTGGTACATTATCAGGTTAAAAAGCTGTTCAAGTAAGTGCCGTTGACAGTAAAAAGGCCACTCTTGCGTAGAGTGGCCTTTTTACTGTCAGGTCTTTTCAGGTTAAAGGATCAGGCGCCGTAACCTTCCATCTCGTCAAACTGCAAATACTGGTAAATCTGTCCTTCTTTCGGAGCAATACGCTCTTTGTAAACCGCAAAATACTCAGCCGGTGTCGGCAACTTACCGACATTGGCGACAACCGCACCGAGTTCAGCTGAACCCAGATAAACCCGAGCACCATCACCAATGCGGTCATCAAAGTTACGGGTACTGGTTGAGTACATATTGACCTTGTCCGGCACCCGGGCCTGATTCCCCATACACAACGAACAGCCGGCAATTTCAAGCCGTGCTCCTTTGGCACTGAAGACCGAGAAAACCGCTTCTTCCTTGAGTTTTTCCTGATCCATACGGGTCGGTGGACAAACCCAGGTACGCACGTCGGGGTTGAATTTCTCACCACGCCAGATTTCGGCGGCAGCGCGGAAGTGCCCGATATTGGTCATGCAGGAGCCAATGAAAACATCCTGAATTGAGGTACCCTGCACATCTGACAGAAGCTTGACATCATCGGGATCGTTCGGGCAGGCAAGAATCGGTTCGGTGATCTCGGCCAGATCGATCTCGATAACGGCAGCGTACTCTGCATTGGAATCAGCGCGAATCAGTTTGGGATCCTTGAGCCAATCCTTAACGGCATCAATCCGGTTTCGCAGTGTTTCTGCATCCTGGTAGCCATCCTTGATCATCTGCTCCATCAGAGCGATATTTGACCGCAGGTAAGCACAGACACTGTCTTCTGACAGCTGGATACAACCTGCCGCCGCAGAACGCTCAGCCGCAGCATCCGTCAGTTCAAAAGCCTGCTCAACGGAAAGGTCTGGAAGACCTTCCATTTCGAGGATGCGGCCGTTAAAGATATTGACTTTGTTCTTCTTGGGAACCGTCAGCAGTCCCTGCTTGATCGCCCAGTAGGGAATCGCATTGACCGCATCACGCAGGGTAATGCCCTCGTTTAATTGACCCTTGAAACGTACCAGCACCGACTCCGGCATATCCAGAGGCATAAAGCCAAGGGCACCGGCAAAGGCAATCAGACCGGATCCGGCGGGAAAGCTGATACCAATCGGGAAGCGGGTGTGGGAATCACCACCGGTACCGACCGTATCGGGAACCAACAACCGGTTAAGCCAGCTGTGGATAACACCGTCACCAGGGCGCAAGGGAACCCCTCCACGCTCGGCGATAAATTGCGGCAGGGTTTTATGCATTTTGATATCTGCCGGTTTAGGATAGGCAGCAGTATGACAGAACGATTGCATCACCATGGGAGATTGGAAACGCAGGCAGGCAAGTTCTTTCCACTCATCAGCAGTCATAGGCCCGGTGGTATCCTGGGAACCGACAGTGGTCATTTTTGGTTCACAGGAGCTGCCCGGCAATACCCCGGCAACTCCACAGGCACGACCAACCATCTTTTGTGCCTGGGTATAGCCCTGCCCAGCTTCAGGCTCAGGATTCTGGACCTGAGCAAACAGTTCTGAATCATCCAGTCCCAAAGCATTGCGCACAACCCCGGTAAGAGCACGGCCGATAATCAATGGCACCCGGCCACCGGCACGATATTCATCCGGAACCGTAGAAGGCTTGATCTCAAAGGTGGTGATCACCTCATCTGCGGCGTTGGTGACTTCACCTTTGGCGGTATTGATGGTGATAATATCACCCATATTCAGATTACTGACGTCCATGCGTAACGGCAGGGCACCAGAGTCCTGCGCGGTATTGAAAAAGATCGGGGCAATAACACCACCAATGATCACGCCACCACGACGTTTGTTAGGTACGGCAGGAATATCATCCCCAATCCACCACAAAACACTGTTACAAGCTGATTTGCGTGAGGAGCCGGTACCAACAACATCACCGACAAAAGCGACTTGATGTCCTTCGGAACGCCACTTGGCAATTTCCTGAATACCACCGGGGAAACGGGTTTTACCCATAGCCAGGGCATGCAAGGGGATATCGGGACGACTCCAGGCATCACCGGCAGGTGAAAAATCATCGGTGTTAATCTCCCCTTCCACCTTGAATACCTTGACGGTAATCACTTCCGGCATCGCCGGCTTGCCGGTAAACCACTCAGCATCAGCCCAGCTTTGAACAACTTTTTTTGCTGCTTCGTTTGATTTTGACAGTTCAATAACCTGATCAGCAGCATCATAGACATAGGTCATAGCAGATAATGCGTTGGCGGCATGATCAGCAAGATCGCGGTCAGTCAGAGCATTGATCAGCGGATCTACATTATAGCCACCAATCATCGTACCAAGAATCTGAACAGCTTTGACCCGGTCAATCAAGGGTGACGATTTAGAACCACTGATCACTTCTGCCAGAAATGCTGCCTTGACTTCAGCTGCAGGATCCACACCTGGTGAGATCCGCTCAGTCAGCAGGTACAACAAAAAATCTTCCTTACCCGCTGGAGGATTCTGCAGCAGATCGCACAGACCTGATGTCTGTTCCGGACTTAATGGTAGCGCAGGGATTCCCTGGGCCTTTCTTTCCTCTTCGTGTTTCAGATAAGCGTCAATCATCTCTCTCCTCCAGTTAGCGCGTTGGGAAATTGGTTTTCATGTCCTGATTTTTCACACTTAAAATCAAGGTTAAACAAGTGTTTTAACAACTTGCAACTGCATACTGTATACGATTTTTTGAATTGAAGTCAACGTACAGATCCTCTTTGGATAAAAACAAACAAACCAGGTAGCCTTCCGTGTCGATTTGCAGAAAGCAGGGCCAGCTACACTATCGGTGTGAATTATTCTGTCACACAAAGAGGCTATCGTGATTGCAACAGGGAAAAGCTTTGGATCTGTATTACCAGGGAGGCAACCATCATGTTCGAAACATTACTGTTACTTGGTGCCGCACTCATTCTCATCGGGCGCTTACTGCCCGATGAGAATGAGCCGGGAATAGACTAATGAACCTTCAGCAGTTCAACTTCAAAGATAAGAGCAGAACCTGGTGGAATGACTGGTGGCGCACCCTGATCGGCATAGGCCAGCTCGGCCGGGATAACAATCTCCCACTTGCCCCCTTCCTTCATCAGCTGTAGAGCTTCGGTCCAACCGGGGATCACATTACTCACCGGAAAGGTAGCGGGCTCACCACGTGAGTAAGAACTGTCGAATTCGGTTCCATCTACCAGAGTACCGCGATAGTGAACATCAACTGTCGAATCAGCCTTGGGGGAGGGTCCTTCGCCCTTTGACAGTACGCGATATTGAAGACCGCTTGCTGTTGTCACAACATCCTTTTTTTGGCTGTTCTGCTCAAGATATTTTTGCGATGCCACAGCATTTTGCGCTGCTTCAGCTGCCATTTTCTCCGTGTCGCGCGCCTGCATCTGCTGCTGGAAAGCCATCAGAGTCTGAGCCATCTGATCTTCATCCATCAACGTAGGTTCGCCCTTAAAAGCGGCCACAAGGCCGGCCGAGACCTGCTCCGGATCGATGTCCAGTTCCTGCATTTTCATATTCATGCCAATGTTCATGCCGATGGCATAGCCAATCTTCTGAGCTTCTGTTTCTAATGCTGTTGCATTAGCGATAGTCGCAACAAACAGCATAATAAACAATGCAATGACCATTTTATTCATCTTAAACAACCTTCCTCTCAAAGTTTTTATCGATTTAACTACCTGTAAACTTACACAATCAACTTTAACAGATGATGCCAATAAAAAAAAGCAAGGCCCGCGTTTGTTACGCCGGGCCTTGCTTTTTCTATAGCTGTCCAGCAACTTAACCAGCCAGAACTTCTTTCATTTTTTCAAAACCAAGGCTGTAAGCCTTTTTGTTCAGATCCTTGAAAGCTTCCGGCACTTTAGCCAGAACGGCCTGCTCTCCTGACTCACGCTTAACTACGTCAGTCAAGGCAATCATCGCACCCAGGGCAATAACGTTGGCAACAATTTCACGACCAACATCGACCTTGGCAGTCCGCATGATCGGCAAGCTGTAGATCTTGTAATCGCCCTGAGGAGGGCTTGGAACAAAGTCACTATCCACCAGCAGAACACCACCCTTTTTGATACCAACAGCATATTTATCTGCGGCTTCCTGGGTCATCGCCAGGCAGGCATCAACGACGGTTGCCTTGGGGTAATCAATCGGACCTTCGCCGATGATAACTTCCGACTTGGAAGCACCACCACGGGCTTCGGGACCATAACTTTGTGACTGTACGGCATGACGTCCTTCAATAATCGAAGCGGCTTCAGCCAAGATAATTCCGGCGGTGATCAGACCCTGACCACCCGCACCGGAAAAGCGAAGTTCATATCTTTCTGCCATGATTCTCGTCTCCTTATGGATTGATCAGGCGCCTTGTACACGCGCAATAATTTTTGCGTAGTTTTCGCAGTATTCCGGACGGTCTTCCTTGTGCAGCACACCTGTCAATGTCTTGCCCTCCAATTGCTCGGGAGTCATCTTTGCTGCGGCAGTCACCGGAACGGCGATATCTTTCAGACGCTTCATCATATCCACAACACTGCGGAACTTGTTACGGCGACCGTAGGTTGTCGGACAATCATCGAGGATTTCGATCACTGCCATCCCCTTGTGCTTGATCCCTTCGACGATCAATTTGTCGATCTGGGTAGCATGGAAAGCGGTGGTCCGGGCAACAAATGTCGCACCGGCACCGATCGCCAATTTTGCCAGATCAAACGCAGGATCAGGATTACCGTAGGGAGTTGTCGACGCCAGGTGGCCGGTCGGTGTAGATGAAGAAAACTGACCACCGGTCATTCCGTAGATGTAGTTATTCAGCAGCACGTAAGTCATGTCGATATTACGCCGGCAAGCATGAATAAAGTGATTACCACCGATCGCAGCACCGTCGCCATCACCACCACAGCAGATAACCGTCATCTCCGGCTTTGCCATCTTGACACCGGTAGCAAAAGCAGCAGCACGACCATGGGCGGTATGCAGGGTATTGAAATCCAGGTAGCCGGGCATACGGCTGGCACAGCCGATACCAGAAACAATTGCTGTATTGTTTTTCTCAAGACCGCAGGTATCCATGGCCCGAATCAGTCCCTTCATGACGATGCCATGACCACAGCCGGGACACCAGATATGAGGCAGCTTACCTGGGCGAATTGATTTTTCGTAATCGTAAGCCATTTAAAGGACCTCCTTAACCTGGTCGATAATTTGTGTCGGTGTGAGTGGGTCACCATCAACGCGGGTAACCAGACCTAATTTGCATGTACTTTTAACAATGCGCTCAACCTCGAAAACCATTTGACCGAGGTTCATTTCGGCAACAACCATCGCCTTGACCTGCTCACCCAGTTGCGCAACACGCTTTTCGGGGAACGGCCAGAGGGTGATCGGACGGAACAACCCGGCTTTAATTCCCTGCTCACGCAGTTCATTCACGGCATATCGGGCGGAGCGTGCAGTTGAGCCGTAAGCGAAAACAATCACCTCGGCATCTTCAGTCAGATACTCTTCGTTCAGCTCAATATCAGCACGAGCTTCCTGGCACTCAACCTTACGGATCTGCCGACGTTCTTCAGCATCAACCAGTTCGGCCTTGGTGGTTGGAAATCCATCCTCTGCCTTGTTCAAACCGGTTACATGGAAACGGTATTCGGAGCCAAAAGCAGCCAGCGGCGGCACATCACCGAAAGAGGTATCAAACGGCTTATATTTCTCCGGGGTGACGGATGGGGCGGTACGATCAATCACCTCTAACTCACCCGGTTCAGGGAAGACAATCCGCTCACGCATGTGACCAACGATCTCATCAAACAGGACCTGGACCGGCATCCGATATTTTTCTGCGAGATTGAAAGCACGAACGGTTTCGGAAAAAATTTCCTGACAGGACTCAGGACACAGAGCGATGGCAGCATGGTCACCGTGGGTTCCCCAACGGGCCTGCATCACATCAGACTGACCTGGACCGGTCGGCATACCGGTGGAAGGACCACCACGCATAACGTTAATGATAACGCAGGGAACCTCAGCAATACAGGCGTAACCGATCAATTCCTGTTTAAGGGAAACTCCTGGACCTGAGGTTGCGGTCAGTGCTTTTGAACCAGCGAGAGAAGCGCCGATAATCGATGCCATGGCACCAATCTCGTCTTCCATCTGAATAAACTTACCACCAATTTTGGGAAGTTCGCCTGCCATGACTTCAGCGACTTCGGTGGAGGGAGTAATTGGGTAACCGCCGAAGAAGTTACATCCGGCATAAAGTGCGCCCTGGGCGCAAGCCTCATTCCCCTGTAAAAGAGCAATTTTCTTTGCCACGAACCGACCTCCTCTAGCTATTACAGCTTGTGAACTTTAATGGCGAAGTCAGGGCAACGCAACTCACACTGATTACATGCAATGCAGGCATCAGCGTTAGCGACCTTGACAACAAATGCATCCATCTCCAGGACCTTTGTAGGACAGAACTCTACGCAGATGCTGCACCCCTTACAATAGGCTTCGATGATTTCAATTTCCGCTTTCGCGCTCATGAACGATTTTCTCCTTTACTATATAGTGACTGTCGACAAACAGCTTTTCAAAGCGGCGGAATGCTAACATAAGCGGCGGCTCTACGCCAGCAAAAACATCCATACCTTCAAGCACCCCGAACGATGATGCTTTCCTTTATAAAAGCAACGGGTTAGGCTCTACTCTGGAAATCGAATAAAAAAAATTTTCGACAAAAAAACACACTGCAACAGGTTTTTACAGGCAGCTTTTTGTGCCCGTGTTCTCTCTACCCTGCTTGCAGCACCCCTGCACCATCATTATTCAATTGTCAGAGGGGAGTCTAAAACAGAAGGGCAGCCAAACGACTGCCCTTCTGCAAGAAGAACAACAGTCAGCTTAAAGATTCATGCTGCCGACGAGCTCTTTGACTGCAGCAACAGAGTTATCCATCAGCGCCTGCTCTTCAGCATCCAGCTTCATCTCAATGATCTTCTCAATACCACCGGCACCGATCACACAATGAACGCCAACATAAAAGTTGTCGACACCGTACTGCCCCTGCAGCAGAGCGCAGGTCGGCAGAACGCGTTTCTGGTCCTTGATATAGGACTCTGCCATTGCTACAGCTGATGAGGCCGGGCTGTAAAAAGCACTACCATTACCGAGGAGCTTAACAACTTCGCCACCAGCACCTTTGGTGCGCTCAACCATTGCAGTCATGACTTCCTGGGCCTTGGCAGCATCACCGTACTTCTGCTCAAGCAGTTCCATGACCGGGATCCCGGCAACATTGGCGTAACGTACGAGGGGGACCATGGTATCACCGTGACCACCAAGGGTAATAGCGGTAACATCCTTGACGGAAACACCCAGCTCCCAGGCGATGAAAGCAGTAAAGCGGGCAGAGTCAAGCACGCCGGCCTGACCACAAACACGCTCAGACGGGAAACCGGTCACTTTCTGGCACAGGGTCACCATGGCATCGAGGGGGTTAGAAATTACGATAACAAAGGCGTTCGGAGCATTATCACGAATGCCTTCAGCCACGCTGGTCATGATCTTGGAGTTAACACCGATCAAGTCATCACGGCTCATACCAGGCTTGCGCGGCAGACCGGCAGTAACGATAACAACATCGGATCCAGCGATATCCTTGTAATCATTGGTACCGGTAACGCTGACGTCAAAGCCGTCTACGGGCGAGGCTTCAGCGATATCAAGGGTTTTCCCCTGGGGCATATTTTCGACGATGTCAAACAGCACCACGTCACCCAGTTCCCGCAGGGCGCAAAGTTGAGCCAGAACGCCACCAATCTGTCCGCCACCAATCAAAGCAATTTTTGGTCTCGCCATTTTCTCTCTCCTTGTCATTGAAATATTATATTTAATAAGCCGGGACGACCGTTCGTCCCGGCTCGGCTAATTTACTAAAAGATGACTACATCTTATCGATAATAGCATTCAATGTTGCACTCGGCCGCATTTCTTTCTCAGCCTTGACCGGATCCGGGCGGAAGTAACCACCAATGTCAACCGGATTCCCCTGACAGGCGATCAGTTCAGCATCAATCTTGTCAGCGTTAGCCGTCATTTCCTTGGCAATGGGAGTGAAACGGGACTTAAGATCCTGATCCTGATCCTGTGCTGCCAGCGCCTGGGCCCAGTACAGGGTCAGATAGAAGGTACTGCCACGGTTGTCCAGTTCCTTGACCTTACGTGACGGCAGTTTCTGGTTCTCAAGGTAAGTACCGATAGCGGTATCCAGTGTTTCGGCCAACACCTTGGCTTTACTGTTGTTGTAATTTTTTGCCACCAGTTCCAGCGATGGCACCAGAGCACAATACTCGCCCAGGGAATCCCAACGGGTATGACCTTCTTTCAGAAACTGCTGGACATGCTTGGGAGCAGAGCCACCGGCACCGGTTTCGAACAGACCGCCACCCGCCAGCAACGGCACGATGGACAGCATCCGCGCACTGGTTCCCAGCTCGAGAATCGGGAACAAGTCGGTGAGATAATCCCGCAGAACGTTACCCGTTGCCGAAATAGTATTAAGCCCTTTGCGGATCCGCTCGAGGGAGAACTTCATCGCGTCACGAGGAGGCATCACCTTGATCTCGAGACCGGTGGTATCATGATCAGGCAGGTACTTGTTGATCTTGGCGATAATCTGCTGATCATGACCGCGCTTTTCATCAAGCCAGAAGACAACCGGCTCGCCGGACTCACGACAACGCTCAACCGCAAGTCGGACCCAGTCTTTAATGGCGATATCTTTGGTCTGACAGGAACGATAGACATCGCCCGTTTCAACCTTCTGCTCCATCAACACCTGACCTGCAGAATTAACCACCTGGAAAGTGCCGCTGCTTGGGGCTTCGAAGGTTTTATCATGGGATCCGTACTCTTCAGCTTTTTGGGCCATGAGCCCGACATTGGCGACACTGCCCATGGTCGAGGGGTCAAACTGACCGTTTTCACGAGCATTATCGACAATCTCTGCATACATCGTGGCATAGCAGCGGTCAGGAACCATAGCGATGGTATCCTGCAGTTGATCCTGCAGATTCCACATCTTGCCGCCATCGCGGACGACGTTAGGCATGGAGGCATCGATAATCACATCATTGGGAACATGCAGATTGGTAATGTTTTTACGGGAATCGACCATTGCCAGAGCCGGGCCGCTTTCGTAACACTTGCTGATGTCGGCTTCGATTTCGGCCTTTTTCTCTGCCGGCAGCTTATCCAGTTTAGCAAGAATGTCACCCATACCATAGTTCGGGCTGGCACCGATCTCTTTAAGGGTCGCAGCGTGTTTATCAAGGGCATCCTTGAAGTAAACAGCAACACAGTGGCCGAACAGAATCGGATCAGAGATCTTCATCATGGTCGCTTTGAGGTGCAGTGACAACAGCACCCCTTTTTCTTTTGCCTCTGCAGCTGTGGCCGCATAAAACTCGCGCAGCTTGCGCACATTCAGGGTGGAGCTGTCAAAGACCTCACCCGCGAGCAGCTTGACCTCCTTAAGCACTTTGACATTGCCGCCGTCATCAACAAACTGAATTTTAACGGTATCGGCGGCATCCATCGTCACTGATTGTTCCGACTCATAGAAATCACCACTATCCATGGAAGCCACACGACACTTGGACTCACCAGCCGGCGGCCAGGGCTGCATCATCTTGTGGGGGTTCTTCTGGGCAAACTTTTTAACTGATGCTGCAGCACGACGATCCGAGTTACCTTCACGCAGGACCGGATTTACCGCAGAACCGAGCACCTGGGAAAAGCGCTCCTGAAGCTTGCGATCATCATCGCTTTTCGCTTCTTCAGGATAACTGGGGATATCATAACCCTGTTGCTGAAGCTCCTTGATGCAGGCCTGCAGCTGGGGAATCGAGGCACTGATATTCGGTAGTTTGATCACGTTGGCTTCAGGGGTCTTTACCAGATCACCCAACTCTGCCAGATGGTCTTCGATTCGCTGGGCTTCGGTCAGGCGCTCCGGGAAGAGGGTCAAAACGCGGCCTGAAAGAGAAATATCGCGGGTTTCTACCTTAATGTCGCAGCCTTTGGTGAAGGCTTGAACAACGGGCAAAAAGGCATATGAGGCCAAAGCCGGTGCTTCATCAATTTCAGACCAGATAATTTTTGCTGTCATTCGTCTCTCTCCTTGATTAATGTAGTGTCAAAACAAATCAGTCCATAACAAAGTTATAAACCGAGAATCCCGCATGGGAAAGCGTTGTATACAGTATACAAATGAAAAGGGCCTGTCAAGAGGGTTCAGGAGCAACAGGCGATTAAAACTCTCCATTAAAAGACGGGTTATCGCTGTTGCCATTACCTGAACAGAATTGCAAAAAAAACCTTGAAGAAAAAACACTGTAACCGGGCAGGCCCAAGGCACATCAGAATAGATCTAACTCCCGTGCTTCCTTGCGTGCCGCCTCGAGCTCTTCAGCGTTTTTATCGCGCGGGATATCGAGCATCTGCCCCGGGGCAATTTCCTGGGGAGTTTTAATCTGATCACGGTTCGCGCGGTAAATCAGCGGCCACAGCAATCGATCCCCATACACTTCGGGCAAATCAGCGATCTCGGCCAGATTCTGCCCGGCCCTGACTTCATAACGCTCAACCCTGATAGGCTCAACTGGTAGTGGTGGGGGTGGCGGCGGAGGTGTTTTTGCCGCATTGGCGGAACTTGCTGCGCGCGCTGCTGCCTGTCGGGCTTCTTCCTGGCGGTGCTGTGCCAATTCACGTTGGCGCAAAGCGGCCTCCTGCTCTGCCAGGTCGCGCAGACGCTGTTCTTCCTGCAGCCGCGCCTTTTCTGCGCGCTGACGCTCCAACTCAGCCAACCGGGCAACCGCCTGTTCCGACTCGCTACGGGCCTCTTCGGCGTAACGCCGAGCCAGACTGATGGTTCGCGCAGCAGCACGATATTGCTGCTTTTCCATCTGCTCTTCAGCTGTATCCAGGGCGGCCCTGGCCAGTTGGTACTCACCTGGCGACCAGTCCGCGGCACCGACTTCAGCAGCGTGGCGAACCAGATAGCGTGCAGTTTCCAACTCAGCAACCGGGGGCTTGGCACAACCACCAAGAACCACGACTGAGATAATGATAATAAGTACAAATCTGATCGTCATTTAAACTCTTTTTTTGTAGATCGACTATTCTTGTTTTTTCCGCAACCGGATTCCCAACTCCTGCAGCTGTTTTTCATCGACGGCATTTGGCGCCTCCGACAGCATACAGGTCGCCTTCTGGGTTTTCGGAAAGGCAATCACATCGCGGATCGAATCTGCGGCGGTCAGAATCATCATCAGCCGATCGAGCCCAAAAGCAATACCACCATGGGGCGGTGCTCCATAACTCAAAGCATCCAGTAGGAAGCCGAACTTCAACTGTGCTTCCTCTTGACCGATACCCAGTAGTTCGAACAAGCGCGACTGCACCGCCGGGTCATGGATCCGGACACTGCCACCACCAACTTCAGAGCCATTTAACACTAGATCATAGGCCTGAGCCCGCGCTTTGCCGGGATCGCTATCGAGCAGCGGGATATCCTCCTCCAGGGGTGAGGTGAAGGGATGATGAACGGCAACGTGACGCTTGGCTTCGGCATCCCACTCGAGCAGCGGGAAATCGGTCACCCAGACAAAGCGATAGGCATCTTTGCTCGTCAGCCCCAGTCGCTGTCCCAAATGACCCCGCAAACGCCCAAGCGCCTCATTGGTCACCTCGGGGGTATCAGCAACAAACAACAGCAAATCACCAACCTCGGCGGACAGTTCCTGATTAAGACCGGCGAGCTCCTCGGCGCTGAAAAATTTGGCAATGGGGGACTGCCAGCCCTCTTGCGTTACCTTCACCCAGGCCAGCCCTTTGGCGCCGTAGATTTTGACAAAATCGGTAAATCCGTCGAGATCCTTACGCGAAAAATCTGCACCGCCCTTAACGTTGATGGCTTTGACCAATCCGCCGGCAGCCGCCACCTCAGCAAACACCTTGAACTGTGAATCAGCGACCAGGGCAGTCAGATCGACCAACTCCAGGTCAAAGCGCAGGTCAGGATTATCAACCCCAAAGCGTCGCAAGGCTTCAGCATAAGTCAGGCGCGCCATAGGCAGTTCAACCTCAAGCCCGATGGCTTCTTTAAAGACCGCAGCGATCAGCCCTTCCATGGTGGCAATGACATCGTCACTTTTAACAAAGCTCATTTCACAGTCAATCTGGGTGAATTCAGGCTGGCGATCCGCACGCAGATCCTCGTCACGGAAACATTTGACGATCTGGAAATAGCGATCAAAACCGGACACCATGAGCAACTGTTTAAACAACTGGGGAGACTGCGGTAGAGCGTAAAAATTACCAGGGTTGACGCGGCTTGGAACCAGATAGTCGCGGGCACCTTCCGGAGTACTCTTGGTCAGGACCGGCGTTTCCACTTCGAGAAAACCCTCACCGTCAAGATACTTTCTGACCGTTCTGGCAACCAGGTGACGCATGATCAGATTACGCTGCAATGCCGGTCGGCGTAGATCAAGGTAGCGATATTTCAAACGGATGTTCTCTGCTACCTCGGTATATTCATCAATCATGAAGGGTGGGGTTTCCGAGCGATTAAGGATCAGTAATTCCGTTACCTCAATCTCAATTTCACCGGTTTGCATGCGTGGATTGACAGTTCCTTGTGGGCGCGCTGAAACCATTCCTTTAGCAGCAACAACGTATTCAGTTCGTACCTGCTCAGCCTTCTGATGCGACACGGCATCACGATCAGGGTCAAGTGCCAGCTGCACAATCCCTTCACGATCGCGCAGATCGATAAAAATCAGGCCACCATGGTCACGGCGGCGCTGCACCCACCCCATGACACAAACCTCCTGGCCGATCAGTGTTGCTGTCGGTTCGCCACATTGATGTGTCCGCTTCCAGCTTCCCAGTTTATCGTTTTCCACGGTGCCTCCAGATGCGCTGATTCAACGCCTAAAATAGTTATTGTTAAACGGGCCATTATATGGATTTCAATGACCGTTGGTCAAGCACTAGAAATAGACCAAAAAAATCAGGTCAGGATCTCCAGCAAGGCATCAAGGCGGACACTTGTCTGGGTACCATCTGCCATCTTTTTGAGCTGAGCCTGCCCACTGCGCAACTCTTCGTCGCCGACAATCAGGGTATGAACGGCACCCAGCTTATCCGCCCGGCGCATCTGCGCTTTCAAGCTTTTGCCCTGAAAATCCATTTCCGTGCGCACTCCCCGGGCCTGCAGTTGTGACATCAGAACAAAGGCCCGCTCAGCGGCAGCATCCCCGAGGACAGCAATAAAGAGCTCCGGGACAGTAACACTGACGGCCTCCTTGTCAAGCATGAGCACCAGACGTTCCAGACCGATGGCAAAGCCGATGCCGGGTAGTGCCGGTCCGCCCAGACTTTCAATCAGTCCATCATAGCGACCACCAGCAGCTACGGCATTTTGTGAGCCCAACTGGTCGGTCACCAATTCAAAGGTCGTACGCACATAATAATCAAGACCACGCACCATCCGCACATTGAGAGCATAAGGTACCTTGAGTAGATCGAGATAACGCCTGACCTGACTGAAATGCTGGTCACAATCGTCACACAACTGGTCGATCATCGCCGGAGCAGCTACCGTAGCCGCCCGGCAGCCCTCGACCTTACAGTCAAGCACGCGCAGAGGGTTGGTCTGATAGCGCCGTTGACATTCGCTGCAAAGCGCCTCAAGGCGCTGCTCAAGGTATTGGATCAATTGCCGGCGATAATCGGGGCGGCAGACCGGGCAACCAAGGGAATTGATTTCGAGAGAGACCGCACTGATACCGATACGGTTAAAAAAATGATGAAGCATCAACAGCACCTGAGCATCAATTTTGGGATCTTCGACCCCGATTGCCTCGGCACCAATTTGATGAAACTGCCGGTAACGTCCTTTCTGCGGACGTTCATAACGGAACATGGGACCAATATAATAGAGCTTGGCTACCGCATCCTGGGCAGCCAGACGACTCTGAATAATGGAGCGCATCACCGGAGCGGTTCCTTCCGGCCGCAAGGTCATGGAGTTGCCACTCTTGTCCGTAAAGGTATACATCTCTTTTTCAACGATGTCGGTGGTTTCGCCAATCGAACGAGAGAAAAGTTCGGTTTTTTCGAGCACCGGTGTTCTGATTTCAGTAAATCCGTAGGTACCAAAAACGTCGCGCGCGCTCTGCTCAAGAAACTGCCAGAGCCCTACCACATCCGGCAACACATCATTCATGCCCTTGATTCCTGAAATACTCAACGCCTTATCCTTTCATGCTCACACTTGCGCCGGCAAGCGCGAGGTCGCTGTCATCATGACGGTGACCATACTCCATTTCCTCACCAACCAAAAGGGGATTAACACCGGGCTAAACGATCTGCAGATGGCAAATGAAGAGGGTCCGTCGCTGTTATAAATCAAAGAAGAGGGAACAGCAAGAACTAGCTGTGTAAGGGCCTAAATTTAAGAGTTAAGGGGAATCTGCGATATCACCGGCACTGCAGATACTGTTACGCGATTGTTTACCGGCGTACATGGCCTGATCGGCGAGGCCAAGAAGGCGCTCCTGGTTGGTGGTATCATCGGGAAAGGTTGCAATGCCGATAGAAACCGTGACCTGCGATGGCTGATTGTCTTTTTTTAGAAAAACATGCTTTTCAATCAACCCGCGAATCCGCTCGGCAACAACTCGCGCCGCGCGCCGATCGGTCTCCACCAGCAGAGCGGCAAACTCATCGCCGCCAAAGCGAAACAGGGTGTCGACATCACGGACACAACCACGCATCAACCGCCCCACCTCTTGCAGGGCCGCACTACCGGCCAGATGCCCGTACTGATCGTTAATCTCTTTGAAGCGATCCAGATCCATAAACAAAACAGAAAATTTCAGACCATAACGCTGCGAGCGCATTATTTCCTGATTGAGAGCGATCTGAAGATAACGGTGATTGTAAAGACCGGTCAGGTCATCAGAATACATCAGTTGCTGGGCATTGCGATAACGTGAGGCGTTGGCAAACCCCAGGGCAATCTGATCACATAGGTAACGCAGGTCAGCCGGAGAAAAATCGGCATCGTGGCAAACGGCCTCACTGATGAGAATGCCACCCTTTAACAGATCACCATCGCGCAATGGCAGCATCCAGATCTGCTCGGGAATTTTATCCAGGTTGCGCAATCCCTCCACAGATTGTGCTGTCGGCTGAACCACACCGGCGGCCTCAAAAAATTCCGGCAGAAGGAGCTCGATCAGCTGCTCGGCATGACCAGCGTGAATCTTTTTCAGACCTGTCAGGTAGGTCGCCTGGTCGTCGGCGAGGGTAAATGAAAACCCGGATTCGGACCCCAACTGGCGCATCAAGGCTTCAAGGGATTGTGGGATCAGACACTCCAGGTCGATCAGCGAGGAAAGCGTCTGGCCCGTCTGAAACAGGTTGATCTGGAGTTTAAGCTGGGCATTTTCAGCCAGCAGACGTCGTTGCTCAAGACAGGTTGCAATCAGATGCTTGAGCTCTTCCGGATTAAAGGGTTTGACCAGATAGTCACGGGCTCCGTTTTTGAGTGATTCGATCGCTGTGTCGAGGCTGGCATAACCAGTTACCATCACTACTTCAGGGGGAGAGGCCAGCCCTTTGGCGAAACGCAGCACATCGATACCACTGCGACCGGGCATGACCACATCACTTAAGACCAGATCAAAGGGCTCTGCTTCCAGTAATCTGACCGCCTCATCACCATTAGCACAGATCACCACAGTGTAGCCGGCATCTTCGAGGAGGTCGCGGTAGAGATGACGGAAAAAAAGTTCATCATCAACCACCAGTATTTTAGCTTGCTCAACCATCATAACCCCTTAGCAATATTGTCATTTAAGTACCAGTCTTTAGCCCGAAAAGTCAACGGAAAAGGCCATTCTGCCACTTTTGCGGCTGCCATCCGACCTCATCCAGCTGGACACGAACGGTTCCATCCCGATCGGTCCGATACACCTTAATGTTCTGTTCACCAAGATGGTGCAGAAGATCTTTTGCCGGCAAGCGATACATATTCTGATAACCGACAGATATTAAACCCAGCTGCGGCTGCAGCAAACGCACCAGTTGGTCCGTATCTGACTTTCCGCTACCGTGATGCGGGAGCTTAAGCAATGACAGAGGCCCGGAAATTCCTGCAGCGATCAAGCGCTGCACTCCCTCCGCCTCGAGATCACCGGCCAACAGCAGCCCCTGCTCACGTCCCTGTGTATCGACGGTACGCAGGGCAAGAGCCAAAGAGGCATCGTTGGCATTTCCGGCGACCGCACCAGGATTATATACCGTTAAATCGCCAACCTGCCAGTCAGCAAAAGGACTCCATCCCTGAGCCACTACTCGCACCGGGATATTGCGGCGGCGGATCACTTTAACAAGAATCTCATTGTAGTTGGGAAGAGGTTCGCCCACGACCATTTCAGCAACGGGAAAGCGTTCAAGAATATACACCAGCCCTTTCCAATGGTCAGCATGGTTGTGGGTTAGAATAATCCGGTCAAAATGCCTGACCCCTAACTCACCAAAGGCTGGTGCCAGCAAGCGTTGTCCCACATCAAAACGATCACCATAGAGCCCACCTCCATCAATCAGGATATTCTGACCAGCGTTATTTTGTAACAGCAAGGACTCCCCCTGGCCGACACTGAACATGGTCAAGGTCACCGGTGCCGACGACACCAGAGGCAACTGCCACAGCAGCAGAACCAGCAACATACAGCCGCTTGTCAGCTTAAACCATGGACAGCGGGTCAGCTGGGGTAATAAAAGAACGGGCACTACCAGCAACGCTACCGCGAGATACTGACTCCGTGACCAGTACAGATACGTTCCCGCGAGCGCCGAGAAGTCGGTCAACCAGGAAGCAAACTGATAGAGCTGTTCCAGAAAAAATCCACAGCCGCGAAATAAAAGAGCCGCCGCCTGAGGCCACCAGGGGAACAAGAACAGCCCGAAAAAACCAACCGGCAAGGCAACCAGGGTAACAATCGGTACACAGACCAGATTCGCCAGCAGGGCCGCTGGAGCAAACAGGTGAAAGTTAAACAGCACCAACGGCAGGGTTGCCAGGGTTGCGGCGAGGCTGACCAGAAAAATCTGGGCCACATAGCGCAATCCCGATAATGGCATCGCCATGATCCACGGATGTTGCCACAACGGGCGCCACAACAGAATACCGGCAGCGCCACTGAACGACAACTGCCAGCCGGCAGACCACAACAGCAGCGGGTTATAGAGCAAAAAGATCAAAGCTACAGCGGCCAACAAATGCAGCGGATTCACCGGATAGCGCCATAGTAACAGTAGAGCCCCGATACCTGCCAGGGCAAAAGCGCGCCGGGTTGACACGGCGTCACCAGTTAACAGCAGATAAAAAAACAATAATGGTAACAGCACCAGCGGCAGCACCCGTTGTGGCGGCTGCCAGGTTAACAGCCACGCTGAGCGTCGATAGAACAACAGCAACAAGCGATAAGAAAATACCCCTAACAAACCAAGGTGCAGTCCGGAAATGGCAAACAGATGACTGACACCAGCGCTGGCCAGGGTTTTTCGTACTTTGTCCGGCAGTTGTCGTCCTTCACCCAGAACCAGTGCCCGGACCAGTACCGCACTTTTTTCCGGCAGATGAGTCATCATAAAGGCGGCGACCTGGCTTCGCCAGCCGACAATCATCCGTCTCAGCCCCCCTCTCCCTGCGGCCACAAGCTCAAGTTCGTCGATATTCTTAACCCAACTGGTCATATCGATTTTCTGGCTGAGCACATAACGCGGCCAGTAAAATTCCCCCGGGATGCCGAATAACCGCGGTTGCCGCAGCCTGCCGTTAAAACGGATACGATCCTGTGGCAGCAGAAAATCTTGATCGCCGCCCTCTTCGACACTTAAGCGCAACCGTAACGGGCGCTTGAGTTCCAACGCCGCCCCTTTATCCCAGACCTCATCAATAACCAGATCAAACCGACTGCGCCCATCGGTCAACCGACGAACATCGGTTATTACGCCAACGGCGGTGGTTCGACTGGCCAACTCGTCGATCCGGGTAACATCATCCGCAAACTGTAACCGGGCAGGATATTGACTATTGAAGAAGAGCGAAAAGGCAAGACAGACAAGAACAAACGAAAAGCGCGCAAATCGGGAAAAACAGCGAAAACAACCCGCCAAGAACAGGCAGAGCAGGATAGCGACCCATCCAGTTGTCGGGCCGACAGAAGCAAAGCTGGCAGCAGCCAGACCTGCAATAGCCGCCGCCAGCATAGAAAATAAAAACGGCAAGTCCCCCTCCCCCGTAAGATGTGCGTTACCTTTAGTCTGTTTCTAACTGAAAGCTATAAGCAAACAGCTAAGCAGAGATCTTAGCTGAACGCCCCTGCTTGGTGGGAGCGTCTTTTTTTCCCTCGTGGGTGCTCAGCATCTCTTCAGCGAGGGCAACATCGTCTTTGCAACCGATAAAAACCGGGGCGCGCTCGTGGATTTGAGTTGGCATCAGATCAAGAATCGGCTGGTGACCATCGGAAGCTGCGCCACCGGCCTGCTCGATCAGGTAGGCCATCGGGTTGAGTTCAAACAGTAAACGCAGTTTACCCCGGGGCAGATTTTTGAGATGGGGATAAAGGAAGAGCCCTTCTCCTTTAAGCAGAATCTGATTAATATCCGGCACAAAACCACCGCTGTAACGCAACTTTAATCCGCGCTTCTCCAACGAAGAAACATAAGCCTCAACCCCTGGTGTATACTGATTCCGCAAACCACCCGGCGAGTACAGCTTACCTTTGGGCTTTAGAGTAATGTATTCGTGCTGCAGGGTATATTCCATCAGGTTGTTCATCCCGAATTCATAAACCCCGTCCCCAATGCTGTAAACCAGGGTTGTGCGCGGACCATAGAGGATATACATGGCCGCAACCTGCTCACGTCCGGGGCGCAGCAGATCATAGCCGGGGAAGATGGCAACAATGGTACCTACCGCCAGATTGACGTCAACCAGGGAAGAACCATCCAGGGGATCAAACGCCACCGAATATTTGCCCTCCCAGTCGGTCGAGACGGGAATAATCTGATCCATTTCCTCCGACATCATGTTGGCAACAACACCAGAATGATCAAGGCGCTTACGCAAGATCCGATCCGCCAACACATCGAGAGCCAACTGCTGCTCACCATACAGGTTGGAGGTACCGGCAACCCCCAGATCACCGGTGCGAATTGAATGGATAATATATTTGGATGCCTCGGCTATCTCACAAATGAGATGGGTCAGATTTTCTTCAACACCGGTTTCGCGCAAATGGCGACGCAGATCGACCTGAAACTTGGTTTTACCCGGTTCGCTCATGAGATACGCTCCCCTTATCTGTGATGGTAGCAATCGACCTTAAAGGTCAGCTTGCAAGCTTCGACTTGAAACAATGGCAGCAACGCAGCAGTTGGTGAGTTTTTGCGACGCCATCTAACCTGATGCTGCTTGCGAAGAAATTTTACTTTAGCCCACTACAAGACTTCCAGCAACCATGAACTGGCCTTAATGACAAAACTCACCAGCATTATGCCTTGGTGGTCATTGTTACCGCCGCCTGTCCATCATCGCCTTGACGACAGCCCGCCAGCCCTTCTTCAAGAGTAGGATAGAGAAGCTCGATGTCAAGCTTTTCCAACATATGGTGATTGATCATGCGCCGCGATTCCTGCAGAAAAGACAAGGTCAACGGGTTCATGACCTGCTGCGCTTCAGCCCAGGTTAACTGTTGTGGACGCGGCAGCTCATACAGATCAGCGACCGCAGTAAAATATTCACTCATACTGCTGTGCTGACCATCACAGACATTAAAAATATCCCCCGTCGCGCCGCGCTCCATGGCAACCAGACAGATCCGCACCAGGTCAAGGCTGTGAATACGGTTGGTAACCGGTGAATCTTGCGGCCGCAGCACCTGGTGGCCCTTGTGTAATTGTGCCAATGGCAGGCGTCCAGGACCGTAAATACCGGTCACACGCAGGATAATCAGATCAAAACCCAGCTCTTTGGCCTTATCGTGCAGCTGGTTTTCGGCACTGACCCTTCTTTTGGCACGACTGGTCTGCGGATTGACCGGCGTTTTTTCCGTCACCAGATCATCGCCACAGTCGCCATAAACACCGCTGGTACTGATATAGACAATCCGCTGTGGGCAGTTATCGGGGTTGAGCATGCGACAGAAATTTGCCATGCGGGCATCGCTGGTTCCGCCCCCTTGCGGCGGCATAAAATAAAAGACCGGCTGATGGTGGACAGTCAGAACCGGAAGACCTTCTCGATAATCGAAGTTGGCGACAATCGGATCAACCCCCAGCGTGGCAAGTTCTGCCGCCCCTTCAGTGTCATGTGCCGTGGCCTGGACCCGGTGTCCCTGACTCAGCAGCTCTTTTGCTACCCGTTTACCGATATCACCGCAACCAATGATTGTATAAGCCATCATCTGTCATTACTCCCGTATCAGACCAGACTCTTGTTGACGATTTCGTATAAATCACGCGACAGATCTTCCTGCTGCAACGCCACCAGTTCTTCGTGCAGTAGCGCACGCCGCTGCGGCTCCAGGCGTTTCCAGCGGGTCAAGGGGGTGGCCATGCGCGCTGCCATTTGGGGGTTACGCTTATCCAAACGCCTGATCTGTTCGGTTAACAAGCGGTAGCCATTGCCATCGGGGCGATGGAAAACGGCCAGGTTCTGGGCAAAAGCACCAAGCAGAGAACGAGCCCGGTTAGGGTTGTTCAGGGTGTAATCGGGGTGCAACAACAAGCGTTCAACGTCAAAAAAGGTGTTTTCGTGACGCCCTGATGCCAGGGTGGAGAACCACTTGTCGAGCAACAGCGGGTAGTGCTTCCACTGCTGATAAAAATCGTCTTTGACCTGATCACGCACCGAACCCTCCCGACAATCAACCAGCGCGACAAATGCTGCCAAGCGATCGGTCATATTACCGGCTTGTTGATAATGACGCAGGCAGCGATTCAGCAGCTCTTCATCGGGGTCAAGCATCAGCAACGACAAACAGCCATGGGCCAGGCGGCGGCGCCCAACCGCGATGGGCTCGAGAGAATAATCTCCCGCACTGGAATAGCTGTGATAACGCTGCAGCAGCTGCTCACGATGGGCAGACAGCAGTTGCCGCAGGGCCTGTTCACGCGCAGCCCTGATCAGCTGCGGATCGACTTCAGCCAATTGATCCGCAAGGTACTGTTCGCTGGGCAGTTGCAGCATCCGCGCCAGCAGGCTTTCATCAGCCTCGCTATCCGTCAGTGCAACCCCCCAGGCATCAACAAAAACCTTGCTCAGTCCGGCTGATGACTCACCATCCAACCGCTGCCGATAAACTTGCAACAATTCCGCAACGGATAACTGCTGACCAGCCTCCCAACGATTAAATGCGTCGCTGTCGTAAGCCATGCGAAACGCCAGATCTTCCGGCAAATCCTGCATTTTTAAACGTACCGGCGCGGAAAAACCACGCAACAGCGACAGCACCGGCGGTTCCTGAACCCCGGTGAAGGTGAATTGTTCGCGGGCTTGAGTCAGCTCTAGAACCCGACTGGTACCGGCAAGGGACCCTTCGGATGCCGCCGGCAGAGGGATATCGGCACCATCACGACCAAGCAAGCCCATCACCAGGGGCAGATGAAACGGCTCTTTTTCGGGCTGGCCGGGGGTGGCTGGACAGCTTTGTTGACAATCAAGGGTGAAGGTTTGCGTAGCGCGGTCGTAGCGGCAATCCACCTTTACTTCAGGGGTGCCGGCCTGGGTGTACCAGCGTCGGAACCGGCTCAGATCAATCTCGCCGGCATCCTCCAGGGCAGCGACAAAATCCTCACAGGTCGCCGCCTGACCATCGTGGCGATTCAGATAGAGGCGAACGCCGTTAATAAATCGTTCTCGTCCGAGCAGGGTTTCGAGCATACGGATGACCTCAGCACCCTTGTTGTAGATGGTCGTGGTGTAGAAGTTGTTGATTTCAACATAAGACTCAGGACGCACCGGATGCGCCATGGGGCCAGCATCTTCGGGAAACTGATACTGGCGCAGCAAGACGACATCATCAATCCGCTTGACCGCAGCAGACTGCATATCGGCGGAAAACTGCTGGTCGCGCAGCACCGTCAACCCTTCTTTCAAGCTGAGCTGAAACCAGTCACGGCAGGTGACGCGATTACCGGTCCAGTTGTGAAAATACTCATGGGCAATAACCGCCTCAATACCCAGGTAATCGCTATCGGTTGCCGTTTCCGGGCGGGCAAGCACATATTTAGAGTTAAACACGTTAAGCCCCTTGTTCTCCATCGCCCCCATGTTGAAATCATCCACGGCAACGATCATGTAGCGGTCAAGATCATACTCAAGCCCATAGACCTGTTCTTCCCACTTCATCGCTTTTTTCAACGACTCCATCGCAAAACCACAGTCGTTACGGTTGCGCTCTTCGACATAAATCTGCAGCACAGCCCGGCGGCCAGACATGGTGGCAAAATGATCCTCGAGACAGACCAGATTACCGGCCACCAGGGCAAACAGATAACTCGGCTTGGGAAACGGGTCTTCCCAACAGGCAAAGTGGCGACCGTTGTCGAGCACCCCTTGTTCAGCCAGATTCCCGTTACTTAACAATACCGGGCAGTCGGCCGATTCCCCTTCGACCCGTACCTGGAATGGCGCCAGGACATCGGGACGATCAGGATAATAAGTAATTTTTCGGAAGCCTTCAGGTTCGCACTGGGTACAGAAAATACCGTTGGATTGATAAAGTCCCTCCAGCGCCGTGTTATTGAGGGGGTCGATACGAGTGATAATTTGCAGAGATAGTTGCGCTGGGGGCGCAGAAATCGTCAGACTGACGTCATCACACCGGTAGTCAGCCGGCGTCAGGGAGACACCGTCAACCTCGATTGCCAGCAGTTGCAAATGTTCACCGTCGAGCACCAGGGGTTCAATAATCCCGTTGCGGTCAGGGTTCAATCGTAGCTTGAGTGATGAGGTAACCTGGGTTGCTGTCGGACTCAGATAAAAATCGAGCGCTACCTGATCAACCAGGTAGGCCGGGGTAAGATAATCCTTGAGGTGTTTGGTTTGCGGTGATTGGATTAACATAAGACTCCGAACAGAAAATAGTTATTATATTATTAGCAGGTTGGATAAAATCAGGCTTAATCGCTATAATCGCGATACAGTAGGCTCGGCTGAATCCCCCGATTGTCCTGATATTTGCCGCCGGCGTAAGTGTCACTCTCCCCCTGTAGACTATGGTAATAAATCTGGCATATCTGCACTCCGGCATAGATCCGGATTGGTTGCACACTGAACATCTCAAGAGTCCAGAAGCCGCGAAAGCCAACGTCACCAAACCCAGCCGTCACGTGCACGAACAATCCCAGACGCCCAACCGAAGAGCGCCCCTCCAGCATCGGCACCAGATTGCGAGTTTCAGTATATTCTACAGTCCGACCGAGATACAGCCGGTTCGGCTCCAGAACAAAACCTTCTTCCGGAATGGTGAAGGTTGTCCAGGCATTCTTTTTTTTCATATCGAGCTGCTTTTCGGTATAAATCAGCAACTCGTCATGCAATTCCAGATTGTAGCTATTGGGATTCAGACGCGACTTGTCATAGGGACGGATCATAATGTCCTGACCCATGCGGGCATCGATTTCCCTGCCGGAGAGTATCATCTATTTTCCTCCCTGTGATCCTTGTTGACGAAAAAATGCAAAAAGAAAAGGGGGTGTCCGAACCATCGGCTCAGACAACCCTGTTCACCGTCATAGCGATATGTTATCTATCCTTCAATACGCAAAGAACCACAGCGCCAACAGGCGCCAAAGTGCCCCTCAAGGGATTCCTGACATTGCGGACAGCGCCAGGAAGGTGTCAGCGGGTCTTTTTTAAACCAGGCATCAACCAGCATTTTAGCCCGGGGCCAGGCTTCATCATCGACAATCCAGAGTTCCGGACAACACTCAATAAAGGGAATTTCACCAACTGCGGCGGTCAGTTGAACATTACGCAAAACGCAGTCAATCTCCTCGCGGAGCAGAACATCCCGCAGCATGCTCGCAAGGTAAGCTTCATGAAAACTGAACACATGTAGTCTTTTCATAAGCAATCACTATAACAACACTGACACTTGAAAAGAAACAGGCCGGCAAAAATCCAGGCCCACAACGATGAAACTGACTAACGGAGGCGATGATGACCGACCTGTCCACCAACTATATGGGGCTTGCCCTGAAAAATCCACTGGTTGTCGCCAGCTGCTGCCTTACCGGCACCCTGGAAGGGGTGCGTCAGTGCGCTGAGGCCGGAGCTGGTGCCGTGGTTCTGCGTTCCCTGTTTGAAGAACAGATCAGAGGTGAGATCTCATCCCTGAGCCGCCACGCCGAGGACTACCCGGGCTACGGGGAAGCTTTCCAATACCTACAGAGCTATGGCACTGCTTTTGGCCCACAACAGTATCTGCAGCTGGTCAGCCAGGCCAAACAGGCGGTGACAATCCCCATTATTGCCAGCCTGAATTGCGTCAGCACAGATTCATGGGTCGGCTACGCCCGCCAACTCCAGCAAGCCGGGGCCGATGCCATCGAATTGAATGTCAGCATTTTTTCGACCGATGCATCACGTCCATGTGAAGATATGGTCGCTGACTACCTGGGGATCCTACGTGAGGTAAAAAACCAGGCAAGCGTTCCGGTGGCTCTGAAAATCGGCCCCTACTTTACCTCGCTTGCCCATGTTGCCAAACTCTTGACCAGCGATCAGGCCGAAGCGCCGGCCTACAGTGTCGGGTGGCTGGGAAAAGATCGCCAGACCGGAAAAGTGGTCAGTGAAGGGGCCGATGCGCTGGTCCTTTTCAATCGTTTTTACCGCTTTGACATCGATATTGACAAGCACCAACTGACCCACGGGTCGCCCTACAGTTCACCCCATGACATGGCCGATACGCTGCGCTGGATCTCCCTGCTCTACGGCACCGTCAACTGTGATTTTGGCGCCACGACCGGCATCCATGACAGCTCCGGGGTCATCAAGGCACTGCTCGCCGGCGCCAATGTTACCCAACTCTGTTCAACCCTCTACCTGCACGGTCTCAGTCAGATCAAGGTGATCGAAAAAGAACTACAACAGTGGATGAAAAACCACAGCTACACCTCTTTAGCTGATTTCCGCGGGCGCTTAAGCCGTCACGCCAGCACCACGCCGAAAGATTACGAGCGACTGCAATATGTGAAAATGTTTATCGAACAGGATGGCCGGACACCTGTTCTGCGCAACGAATAACCTTAAAACCAGCAGGAAAGAACCATTATGCAGGACATGATTCGCAAAATCCTTACCTCTCGGGTTTATGAAGCAGCGGTCGAAACACCCCTCGAAGAGGCAACGGAACTCTCGCTGCAACTTGACAACCGGATTCTGATCAAGCGCGAAGATCTACAACCGGTTTTCTCCTTTAAAATTCGCGGGGCCTATAACAAGATTGCCCATCTCTACGAAACCGAACAGATCCGTGGGGTTATCTGTGCCTCCGCCGGCAATCATGCCCAGGGTGTTGCTTTTTCAGCTAAAAAGCTCGGCATCAAGGCTCTGATCGTGATGCCGATAACCACTCCAAAGATCAAAATCGATGCGGTCAAAAGACTTGGCGCCGAGGTTGTTCTGCATGGCGATAATTATTCTGAAGCCGCTGAACACTGCGAACAGCTGCAACAACAGCGCAGCCTGACCTTTATCCATCCCTTTGATGATGAACTGATTATTGCCGGGCAGGGAACCGTGGCTGATGAGATCCTGCGCCAGAGCGCCGGCAAGCTCGACGCGATTTTTGTACCGGTGGGTGGTGGTGGCCTGATTGCCGGCATAGCTACCTACTTCAAGGCCCTGGCACCGCAGGTTCGGATTATTGGTGTCGAACCCCTCGACAGTGACGCCATGTACCAATCCCTGGCCGCGGACAAACGCATCACCCTTGAGACCGTTGGCATTTTTGCCGATGGCGTGGCAGTACGGCAAGTCGGTAAAAAAACCTTTGACCTGTGCCGCAAACATGTCGATGAGATAGTCCGCGTATCAACCGATGAGATCTGCAGTGCCATCAAAAGTGTTTACCAGGCCAGTCGCTCGATCGTCGAGCCCGCTGGGGCCCTGGCAATGGCGGGGCTCCAGCAGTATGTAAAACAACAACAGGTTAGCGGAGAAACCCTGGTCGCGATCAACTCCGGGGCTAATATGAATTTTGAGCGGCTGCGCTATGTTTCAGAGCGGACCCAGATTGGTGAAGGGCTTGAATCCCTGTTTGCCATCACCATTCCGGAAAAGCCAGGCGCCCTGCGCCACTTCTGCAGCAACCTGCTGGCCGGTACCAGCATCACCGAGTTCAGTTATCGACTTGCTGATCGCGACAAAGCCCACCTTTTTTTGGGCGTTGCTATTGGCGGCGAACCTGCGCGTCAAGCCTTTTGTGAGCAACTCACCCAGGCCGGCTACCCAACCATCGATCTGACCGCCAATGAGCTCGCCAAAACCCATTTGCGCTACATGGTGGGTGGCCGCTCGTCGGCTGCAACCCAAGAACGCCTGTTCCGCTTTTGGTTCCCGGAACGCGCCGGCGCCCTGACCCGCTTTCTTGCCGATATGGGCACCAACTGGAACATTTCCCTGTTCCACTACCGCAATCAGGGCGGCGAATTCGGCCGTGTGCTGATCGGTCTGGAACTGCCGGAAGGCGACGAAAACACGCTGATGCAGTTTCTCGACCGCATCGGCTATCGTTTTCTGGAACAAACGGACGACCCGGTTTATCAGCTGTTTCTTTGAGA
>CAZMFD010000019.1:14539-44650 GCA_964565445.1 uncultured Geobacteraceae bacterium | reverse complement strand
GTATGAGTAAAAAAATTATTTCTACCCAGGCGGCTCCAGCTGCTATTGGTCCTTACTCGCAGGCGATTCAGGCAGGAAATCTGTTGTTCTGTTCAGGCCAGATCCCCCTTGATCCGCTAAGCGGGGCAATGGTCGACGGTGGTATTGAAGAACAAACGCATCAGGTGATGAAGAATCTGGGCGCGGTGTTATCGGCAGCTGGTGGAAGCTATGATGATCTGGTTAAGACGACTATTTACCTGACGGATATGGCGCATTTTCCACTGGTTAATGACATTTATGCCGGATACCTGGGTGAGGATCCACCGGCGCGGGCGACTGTTGCAGTGGCGGCCCTGCCGAAGGGCGCTTTGGTGGAAATTGACGGTATTGCCAGGCTGGAGGATTAAGAAGAATTCAATGGGCTACCCCGCTGCAAACGACGGGGTATTGGAATTCAGAATTTAGAATCCAGAATCCAGAAGAAAATCCAGGGCATCAACTTATCAGCAAATACTTCTGAATTCTGACTTCTGTATTCTGCAGGAAATTTGAGTTTGCCTGTGATCAAAAAGTACCACGACAAAAAGGGATGACCATTGCCGGTCATCCCTTTTGAATTGTCGTACGAATAAAGGTGTGAATTAAACGACCTTTTGAACCTTGCCGGAGCGGATGCAGCGGGTGCAGACCTTCATGGTCTTGATGGATCCCTCGTGATCGGCACGGATTTTTTGCAAATTTGGATTCCACACGGTACGGGTTTTATTGTGTGCGTGACTGACATTGTTTCCGGTAATCGGCTTTTTACCGCAAATTCCACATTCTTTAGACATCTTGTTATCCTCCTGAAAGTTTCGAACGCGATTATCTAACACAGATCTAGAAAAGATGCAATTTTTTTAACGCGTTATGATCAAAAAAATGAGCAGGGACGGGGTTCCCCTGCCCCTGAATTTCAATATTTTATCGCCGGTAACTACCCAGCTTTATTCTTGCGCAGGATCCCCGACCCGGTGCTGAACAGATACAATCGTCAAAGTACTACTGTCAGCAAGTCGGGTTAATAAGGCTATTGTCACAACTTTTGCCGCCGGTAATAATCACTTTTCGACCCTCAACCTTTACTCGACCTTCAGCCAACCACTGAATCGCTTGCGGATAGATGCGATGTTCCTGCTCTAGAATCCGTTCTGCCAGGGTTGCGGCAGAATCTTCGGGTAGAATCGGCACAACCGCTTGAATAATAATCGGTCCGGTATCGACACCGGGGTCAATAAAATGAACTGTACAACCGGAAAACCGCGCACCATAATCAAGGGCCTGCTGTTGGACTTTAAGGCCGGGGAAGGCAGGCAGCAGGGCCGGGTGAATATTGATAATCCGTAGGGGAAAGGCCGTTAACATAATTGGGGTAATTATCCGCATGAACCCGGCGAGAACAACCAGATCGACTTCAGCTTGTTGCAGAGCCGCTACCAGAGCCTGATCAAAGTCTTCCCGCACGGAATAATCCCGGTGATTAATACATTGGGTGGGGATGCCTGCCTGCTGGGCACGCTGCAGGGCACCGGCACCAGGATTGTTGCTGATCACTACGACGATATCGACAGACAGTTTGCCATTTTGCTGTTGATCAATGATCGATTGCAGGTTGGTGCCGCCACCGGAGGCCAGCACGGCTATGCGCAAGGGCTTTTTCATTCGGCGTTTCCGTTGCTAAAGGATGATACTTTCGCAAAAAGTCATGGGATGGCGTCGCCATCAAAGGATATCGACACAGGGTGCATCAGCTGCAGCAATGTGACCAATGAGCCAGGCGGTTTCGCCCAGTGTTGACAGCCGCTTCAGAATCTCGTCACTTTGTGCCTGCGGTACAACCAGAACCATGCCGATCCCGTAATTAAAAGTGCGGTACATTTCTTCCAGCGGAACATTACCCCCTTGGCGCAGCAATTCAAAGATGGCCGGTTTTTCCCAGCTGTTACCATTGAGCACGGCTTTACACTGCTGCGGAAGTACCCGTGGGATGTTTTCGAGCAGGCCGCCGCCGGTGATATGGGCAATCCCTTTGAGCTGAAAATCCTGGAGCAGATTAAGAATACTGTTGACGTAGATTCGGGTTGGGGTGAGCAGAGCCTCGCCTAAGGGACGATCCAGATCTTGGGGAACAGCAGCAAGATCAAGCTTAAGCGTTTCAAGCAGGATTTTACGGGCCAGAGAATATCCGTTGGAGTGCAGACCGCTGGAAGCCATGCCGATAATCGAATCGCCAGGGGTGATGGTCGATCCGTCAATGATTTTGTCATGATCAGCTACCCCAACCGCAAAGCCGGCCAGGTCGTATTCACCACTTTTATACATGCCGGGCATTTCTGCGGTTTCGCCGCCCAGCAGAGCACAACCTGCCTGTTTGCAGCCCTCGGTGACGCCCTTGATCACCTCGACCGCTTGCGCCGGAGTGAGTTTTCCAGTGGCAAAATAGTCCAGAAAAAACAAGGGCTCAGCGCCCTGAACAATGATATCATTGACGCACATGGCAACCAGATCGATACCCACGGTTTCGTGCTGATTCATCATAAAGGCGAGCATCAGTTTGGTGCCGACACCATCAGTAGCGGCAACCAGTACCGGGCGCTGGTATTTCGTTGTGTTTAACGCGAACAGGCCACCAAATCCGCCGATGTCAGCAACAACTTCCGGCCGCGACGTCTGTTTAACCAACGGTTTGATCTGGTTGACAAATTCATTGCCGGCAGCAATATCAACACCGGCATCCTTGTAGGTGATGGGGGCTTTCTGGCTCATTACACTGACTCCTTGCTCGAGGCGCGCGGCATTACAGCATTACCGGCAACCCTTGTCAATTGGTATGGAGGGGTCAGGATACAGAAAAATTGGAAGAGGTGAGCAGAGAGCGGTGAGCAGTGAGCGGTGAGCAGTGAGCCGTGAACCGTGAACCGTGAACCGTGAACCGTGAACCGTGAGCAGTACACCGTTCACCGCTTACCGCTTACTGCTTACCGCTCACTGCTTACCGCTCACCGTTCACCGTTCACCGCTCACCGTTCACCGTTCACCGTTCACCGTTCACCGTTCACCGCTTACCGTTCACTGCCTACCAGGTCGTAAACATTTTTCTGTATTCTGAGGAGTAGCTTCTATATTCTACCAGCGTTTGTTTCAAGGCAAGGGGATAGTGGTGAGGTGATGAGCGGGCGAGATATGACTATCAGGATGGCCAGCTGTGCGGATCTTGACGCACTTTTGACCATTGAACAAAGCTGTTATCTTTTCCCCTGGAGTCGCCGGCAGTTTATTGATGAGTTTGAGAGTCCGTTTGCGGCGCTTGATGTGGCAGTTATCGATCAGCAGATTGCTGGTTATCTCTGTTCGTGGCTGATTTGCGGGGAGCTGCAGATCCAGAATCTGGCGACCTCACCGCACTACCGCCGTCGTGGTATTGGTCAAACGCTGCTCGAATATGTTATTGAGCGTAGTCAGCAGCAAGGTCTGCTGTCGGCCTGGCTGGAGGTGCGGGAAGACAATCAGGCGGCGATCAAGCTTTATCTGGCTAGCGGTTTTGAGGTGCAGGGGCGACGCAAAAAATATTATCAGGATGGTGAGGATGCCTTGTTGTTGGGCAGGAACTTTTTATAAAAAAACAGTACCAATGGAGATTTTATGAAAAATCATAAGACGATCGTGCTGTCCAATCAGGAAATTTCGCCGGGCTATTTTCGTATGCGGATTCTGGCGCCGGACTATACTCGTTTAGCCAGGCCGGGACAGTTTGTCATGTTTCGCGTGCAGCGCTCCTTGCTACCGTTGTTGCGACGTCCTTTCGGGATCTTTCGTGCCGGCTTTATGCCGGCTGATTGCGATACCATGCCGCCCAGGGAGTTTATCGAGATCATCTACAAGGTTGTCGGCAGTGGCACCGATATCATGCAGGGGCTCCACTATGGTGACCCTGTCGAACTGCTGGGCCCTCTGGGTACCGGGTTCGACTTGAGCTTGACGTCCGGCGACAATATTATGGTTGGTGGTGGGATTGGGTTGGTGCCCTTATACATGCTTGCCGAAAACATTGCTGAGCCGTCACGGGCAGAGCTGCTGATCGGTGGGCGCTGCCGCGATGACATCATCACGGTGACGGAGTTCGAGCGCCTGGGCGTTAAAACCTTTGTTTCTACCGAAGACGGCAGTCTTGGTGATATGGGGCTGGTGACCAGAGTGCTGGAACAACGGCTGGAACAAAAACCAAAGGCTCGGGTTTTTGCCTGTGGCCCGATGCCGATGATCCGCGCGGTGGAAAAAATCTGTCGCACTAAAGGAGTTCATCTCCAGGTGTCGATGGAGGAGCTGATGGCCTGTGGCGTTGGTGCCTGCCTGGGTTGTGTGGTTAAAGGGGAGGGGCATACAACTGAAAAACCCAGTTATCTGTGTACCTGCACGGTCGGCCCGGTTTTCAACGCCGGCGATCTGGCCTGGGAAGATGATGATTGCGTCAGTGACGTGATTAGTGGTGATGGTGGTGATGGCGGCGATGGCTGTGAATGTGGAGTGAAACAATGAAAAGAAGAGAGAAAAACGAAACAACCATCAACCTCCAGGTGGATATTGCCGGTATCACCTTGAAAAATCCGATCATGCCGGCGTCCGGCACCTTTGGTTACGGCGAAGAATATGCCCCTTACCTTGATCTGAACTCCCTTGGGGCCATTGTTACCAAGGGGCTTTCCTTAAACCCCAAAGCCGGCAACAATACCCCGCGGGTATGCGAAACTGTTGGTGGGATGCTTAACGCGATTGGACTGCAGAATGTTGGTGTCGAGCAGTTCATTTATCAAAAAATGCCTTTTTTAAGCCAGTTTGACACGCCGGTTATTGTCAATTTTTTCGGCAATACCCAGGATGAATATGGGGAGGTCGCCGCCCGGCTTGATGAATTACCCGGGGTCGCTGGTCTTGAGATGAATATTTCCTGTCCCAATGTTAAGCACGGCGGTATTGTTTTCGGCACCGATCCTAAGGCCGCTTTTGCCACTGTTGCTGCAGTACGTAAAAAAACCAGCAAGCCGTTGATTGTCAAATTAACCCCCAACGTGACCGATATTCAGGTTACTGCTCGAGCGGTTGAGGATGCCGGCGCTGATGCCATCAGTTTGATTAACACCCTCACCGGGATGGCGGTGGATGTAAAAACCCGGCGCCCGCGGCTGGCCAATACCATTGGCGGCCTGTCCGGCCCGGCTATCCGCCCGATTGCGGTGCGCCTGGTGCACCAGGTCGTCCAGGTGGTGAAGGTTCCGGTCATCGGTATCGGGGGTATATCGCGCGCCATGGATGCCCTTGAATTTCTGATTGTCGGGGCTACGGCGGTGCAGGTGGGTACGGCCAATTTTGTTGATCCCAATGCCATGGCGACTATTATCGCCGATCTGGAAAGCTTCTGCAGGGAAGAAGGCGTCGATGATATTAATGAGCTGATCGGGTCACTTAAGGTCTAAAAAAGGTCCTGATATGGATGTCATAGCAACCCACATCAACGCAGACTTTGATTGTCTTGGTTCGATGATCGCGGCGAAGCGTTTGTATCCCGACGCGGTGCTGGTATTCCCCGGGGGACAGGAGCGTGGACTCCGGCATTTTCTGCTGGAAAGTTCCCTCTATGCCTATGACATCAAGCGCCCTAAAGATATCGACCTGAAAAAAATCAAGCGCCTGATTCTCGTTGATGTGCGCAGCGCTGTGCGAATTGGCCCGCTGGCTGAGGTTGCCCGCCGTTCTGACATTGAGCTGCACATCTACGATCACCATCCCCGTGACGAAAACAGCCTGCAAGGTACCTTCGAAATCATTCGTGATGTTGGTGCCACAACGACGATCCTCACCCAGTTGTTTATGGAACGCGACATCACCCCGAGTGCCGATGAGGCGACGATGATGATGCTTGGTCTGTTTGAGGATACCGGGCATCTGCTGTTTTCCAGTACGACTCCCGATGATTTCCGGGCGGCGGCTTATCTGCTCGAACAAGGTGCCAACCTCAATATGGTTGCGGATTTTCTGGTTCGTGAAATGACTCCGGAACAGGTTGAACTGCTCAACGATCTGCTGAAATCGACAGAGCAAATTAATATCAACGGAGTTCAGGTTGCCGTTGCCAGCGCTTCGACCGACAGCTACAGCGGCGATATTTCAACCCTGGTCCATAAACTTAAAGATATTGAAAATCTCGATACCCTGATTGCCGTGGTGCGCATGGAGGATCGCGTGTTTATTGTTGCGCGTTCGCGCGTGCCGCAATTGCACGTCGGTGAATTGTTGCGGGAGTTCGGCGGCGGCGGCCACGCTTTTGCTGCGTCGGCGACGGTGCGCGATAAACCTCTGGCGCAAGTGCTTAAGGAGATTGAACAGCTTTTGCCGCGTTTTGTTCAATCCTACTGTGATGCCCGGCATTTGATGTCGCGCTCGGTGAAAAGCCTGCCCCTTGAGGCAACGATTCAGCAGGCACGTGAACTGATGACACGTTATAACTTTAATGCCGTGCCCATTGTCCGTAACGATGGCAAGGTGGCGGGCATTGTGACCCGTCAGGTGGTGGAAAAAGCCGCCCATCATCGCTTGCACAAGGTTCCGGTAGCGGAAGTCATGAACAGCGATTTTGAACAGGTCGCTCCCACCGCCTCATTACAGGAATTGCAACGGGTGATTGTTGAACACCAGCAGCGCAGCGTGCCGGTGGTCGATCAGGGCCAACTGGTTGGTCTGGTGACCCGTACCGACCTGTTGCGCTACATGCTCGGCAATGCTGGTGCTACTGAGGAAGGTGAGCGACAGCACCTGGAGCGGCGCGGTTTGCAGACGCGGCGCAAAAATCTTGATCGCTATATTGCTACCCAGTTACCACCCCGGGTGCGCAAACTATTGTTGCAATTAGGTAGCGTTGCCGACGAATCAGGGGTCCGCGCTTATCTGGTGGGTGGTTTTGTCAGGGATCTGCTGTTGCGGCAAAAAAACCTTGATATCGACGTGGTGGTTGAGGGGGATGGGATTACTTTTGCCAAGGCCTTTGCTGCCAGAGCATCGTGCCGGATCCGCGAACATGAAAAGTTCGGCACCGCGGTGATTATCTTCCCTGATGGTTTCAAGATTGATGTCGCCAGTGCCCGGATTGAATATTATGATCGTCCGGCGACCTTGCCGCAGGTTGAGGATGCTTCGATCCGCCATGATCTTTATCGCCGTGACTTTACCATCAATACCCTTACCGTTGCCTTGAATCCTGATCATTTTGGAGTGGTTCTTGATTTTTATGGCGGTCAGCGCGACCTGCGCGATAAATCGATTCGGGTGCTGCATAACTTGAGTTTTATTGAAGATCCGACCCGGCTTTATCGTGCTGTACGTTTTGAGCAGCGCTTGAATTTTCACATTGGTCGCCAGACCGAACGGTTGATGCACAGTGCCGTTGAGCTAAAAATGGTACGCAAGGTTGGCGGGGTGCGGATTTTAAACGAATTGAAGCACATTCTGGATGAAACCCAGAATGTGCCGGCGTTGGAGCGCTTGAATCAATTCGGGCTGCTGCAGATTATTGATTCACGGATTATTTTTGATGCGGATGCCAAAAAGTTGTTCAAAGCCGCTGAGCAGGCGATCAGCTGGTATGAGCTGCTCTACACCGGTATGCCCTGTCGCCGCTGGCTGGTCTTTTTAGTCTGCCTGTTTGATCAGCTGCCGGTAGGCGGTTTGCGCAAGCTGAGCCGCTGGTTTTCCCTGCGCCCGGATGAAAAGGTCGTTATTGTTGATGAACTGCCACAGGTTATCCGTCTGCAACGTAAGATTTTACGCCTGCTGGGCCGGCAACATCAACCAGCAAACAGCGAGATTTACCATTGGTTTGCGCCTTTTGCGATAGAGTCTCTACTGTACCTGATGGCGCGCACTGAGCACGAGCGTGGCCGCCAGTGGATTTCCCGCTATGTTACCGATCTGCGCCGTGAACAAGTGATGATCGACGGACATGATCTGGTGCGTCTGGGATTAGCCCCGGGACCGGAATTTCAGACCATCTTCCGCCACCTTCTTGATGCCCGCCTGGATGGTTTTATTACGACTCGCGATGACGAACTTGATTGGGTCCGGCAGCATATCCCCGGCGCCGCCCGGCAGTCTGACCACAACAGTTCAGTTGACCCGAAACCACAAGTCAACTAGTATCCTCTAGCCGCTGGAATGTCGCAAAAATTGCGCAGAATGTAAGCTACTAATTTGCACAAAAAAGGTGTTCATGGAAGCTGTTCTTTCAAAATTAGCCGTCATGCTGGTTCCGGCCCTGCTGGCAATCATGATGCACGAGGTGTCTCACGGCTTTGTCGCCGAGCGCTTTGGTGATCCGACTGCGCGCCTGCTGGGACGTTTGAACCTGAACCCTTTTAAACATCTTGATCCGATTGGCAGCATTGCCGTTTTTATTTTTGGTTTTGGCTGGGCCAAGCCGGTTCCGGTTAATCCGTCTAACTTTCGTCGCCCGCGCAAGGATATGGTCTGGGTAGCGTTGGCCGGTCCGCTGACCAATCTGCTGCTGGCGTTATTTTCAGCCCTGTTGCTGCGAATTCTTGGTTGGTTGGAACCGGTTTCACCCGGCGAAGCCGGTTTGTTAATGCAGATGCTGACACCGCTGAAGATGATGGTTGCCTTCAGCCTCTATATCAATATTCTGCTTGCGGTTTTTAACCTGCTGCCGGTTCCTCCCCTTGACGGTGGCCGGATACTGATGGGTTTTGTGCCCGATGTCTATGCGTCGTTGTTATCACGGCTTGAGCCTTTTGGGTTGATACTGATTGTTCTGCTGGTGTTCTTTACCAACCTCTGGTCGTTGGTTCTGGCCCCGGTCATCAATTTTCTGGTGCTGCTGATGGCGGGCAAACAGACGGTGGTTGTTGAGCAGGCGATGCGATTTCTGTTTGGTCATTAAATGGCGTCGCAAAAACTCACCATCTGCTGCGTTGCTGCAATTGTCTCACCGCTTCGACGTACGTAAGTACGCCTCAGTGCTCGACTATTGCGCGCCTTGCAGATGGCGCTTTTTGCTTAGCCATTGCTTTTCAATACCATTAAACTAATGGGGTTCGATGACGGTTGACATCAAATTAGAAAAATTTTCCGGGCCCCTTGATCTGTTGCTGCATCTGATCAAAAGCCAGGAGATGGATATCTGTGATATCCGCATCGTTGAAATTACTGAACAGTATCTGACGATTATTGATCAGATGAAACAACTTGATCTTGATGTCGCCGGCGAATTTCTGGTGATGGCGGCACAACTGATTCATATCAAATCGCGGATGTTATTGCCGGTCAGTGAGGAACTGGCCGAAGAGGAGGGGGAAGATCCGCGCGCCGAACTGGTCAAACGCTTGCTGGAATATCAGCGCTACAAACAAGCCGCGCAATTATTCGACCGTTTGCCGCAACTTGAACGTGATATTTTCTTGCCGCAAGGAAGTGGTACCGATCTGTTGCTGGAGGATGCGCCCCAAGATGCTGAGCTGACGATCAGTCTCTACCAACTCGCCAATGCCTTTCATCAATTGATGACTCAGGTCAAGACCGAGGTGTTCCACGAAGTTATACGTGAGAACCTGTCGGTGAGCGACTACATTGCCATGATCAGTCGGCGGTTGACGGAGCATTCACGCATCTGTCTTCGTGATTTCTTTCAGTCAGGGTATCAACGCACCGAACTGGTCGTAACCTTCTTGGCCCTGCTGGAATTAACCCGGATGCGGATGATTAGAATTGAGCAGGTAAATAGCTTCAGTGATATCTGGTTAACCCGGGTTGCCAGCGCAGATCAATTGCAGCAGCTGCATCTGGCTGAAGAGACTCTCGACTATGAGTGATTTAAAAGCTGTCATCGAGGCTTTTCTGTTTGTTGCCGGTTTCCCCGTGTCGCTGGATAAGCTCGCTGATCTGACGGAGGCGGACAAAGCTGACATAAAAGAAGTGATTGCCGGGCTGACACAAGAGTACAGTCGGCCCGGTCGTGGTATCCGCTTGCTGGAAGTTGCCGGTGGCTACCAGTTTCGCAGCGACCCGGCCCTGGCCCCCTGGTTGCGGCGTTTGCAGAAAGAACGTGTTCAGCGACTGTCAGCGGCGGCATTGGAAACCCTGGCGATTATTGCTTATCGGCAACCGGTTACCCGCGCGGAAATCGAATATTTGCGTGGCGTTGATTCCGGCGGGGTATTGAAAACCTTGCTGGAGCGTCATCTTTTGCGGATCCTCGGGAAAAAGGACATACCTGGCCGTCCTCTGTTGTATGGTACCAGTCGCTATTTTCTTGAATTGTTTGGGCTTAAGGATCTGAACGATCTGCCCACATTAAAGGAATTTTCCGCCCTTGACCCGGAGTTGGCCGAGGCCTTACCGCTTGAACCATCAGATCAATAAGAATGGAATAGTTATGCAGGAACGTTTGCAGAAAATCATTGCCCGCGCTGGTCTGGCATCACGCCGTCAGGCTGAAGAGTGGATCCAGGCGGGGCGGGTCACAATTAACAATCGGGTCGCGCGGATTGGTGAACGTGCTGACGTACGTAACGATCTGGTCCGCCTCGATGGGGTTCCGCTGAAAAAAGAGGAGCAGAAAATGACCTTGCTCCTGAATAAGCCCAGAGGGTATGTCTGCTCCCTTAATGATCCGCAAGGGCGTCAGTTAGTGACCGAGTTGGTTAAAGATGTACCGGAGCGGTTGTTTCCGGTCGGACGTCTCGATTATAATAGTGAAGGACTGCTGCTGTTGACCAATGACGGGGATTTAGCCAATGACTTGACCCATCCCGGTAAGGAGGTTGATAAAACCTACCTGGTCAAGGTGCGTGGTCAATTGACCGTTGCTATGGCAGATCAAATGCGCAGCGGCATTGAACTTGATGATGGCTTAACGCAACCGGTCAAGCTTGAGCATGTGCGCTCATCGGGTAGTAATTGTTGGTTTGAGATGACCCTGAAGGAAGGGAAAAACCGTCAGGTGCGGCGCATGTGTGAATATTTCGGGTTGATTGTTGTGCGTCTGAAAAGGATCAAGGTCGGCTTTCTTACCCTCGATGGAGTGCGACCGGGGACCTATCGACTATTGCAACCAGCAGAAATTGCCAGACTTAAAAGAAAACATTGATTTTTGATTGTTCATTAGTGTTTACTTTTAATTTAATACGTGATAACAAGGGTAATGTATCTTTGGAATCCTAGTGTTATTAGCAAGTGTTGTTGATATGATGAACAAGCCCTGAGGCAACTCCAATGAGTTGTTAAATGCAAACGAAGTAGTGGGGGTTTTTTTTGGCTACAAATAAAGAAAAACTACTAGAATCAGCTCAGAAAAACCTGAGTAAAAAACAGTATACCAAGGCGATTAAAGATTTTGCCAAGATCGTTGAGATGGAGCCGGGGGATATCCGTTCACGGCAGAAGCTTGCTGAGCTTTACGTACGGGCCAACAAATCGTCGGAAGCGTATGAGCAGTATGAGGCCATTGCCCGTTATTATTCCAGTAATGGATTTTATCTCAAGGCGATCGCTATCTACAAACAGATGCAGCGCCTCGACCCGGGTCAGGTTGCTATCTACAGTCGTCTGGCTGAGCTTAATCAAAAACAGGGCCTTATTGGTAACGCGATGGCTGAGTATCGCAGCCTGGTAGACTACTACGAGCGTAACCAGTTGATTGCTGATGAGATTAAAACCCTCGAAAAAATGCGCGATCTGGATGCTGATAACCTCAATGTCCGGGTCAAGCTCGCGGAAGTTCTGACAAATAATGACCGCAAAGATGAGGGTTTTGAAGAAATTGTAGCAATTATCGATGTGCTGAAGGACAAGGGCGATTTTGATAAATGTCTCAAGCTCTATACCATGTTCTTGCCCCACTTTCCCGGTAATCGTCTGCTGCAAAGCGGGCTCGCCCATACTTTTTTTGAAAAAGGCGATTATGCTCGCGGGACAACCATTCTAGAAACCCTGCTTAAAGACAAGCCATCAGATCCTGACTTGTTACGTCAGATCAGTAAAGGGTATGCACAATCCGGCAACTATCTCCGGGCGGTTGCGACCTGTCGCCAATTATTGCAGATGGATCCCAGCGATCTTGATATTCGTGAAGCCCTCATTCAATGTGAAATTGATAATAAGCATTACGAGTTGGCTCTTAACGAGCTGGAAGAATGGAAAGATGCTTTCTTTAAGGGTGGGCGACTGGAAAAACTCAAAGAATATTACGAGTTATTAAATTCCGAGATGCCGCAAACAACATCCATCATCCAAACCCTCGATTCAATATACGAGCACACCGGCGAAGGCGGCAAGCTGCTCGATATTATTTCGAATCGTGGTGATGATGAGGACATCGAGTCCTCTGAGCTGTTGTCTGACTCCATACTGGGATCCGTTGATCTGGATATTGAAGATGAAAAGGACGCCTCAGCGGATAGTCCATTGAGTTACGGCATTCTTGAAGATGACAACATCGATCTGCTCCTTGAGCCCGATGATGATGACACACCGCAAAGCGCTCAAGAGGACTCTGATTCATTTATAGAGCTTGATCTCTCTGATAATATCAACCTGACTGATGAATCTGTGACCGATGATGGTGAAAATGACACCATGTTCGACCTCGATCTCGAGGAAGAAACCCCGGACAAGGTTGCGGGCGGCCGGGAAAATCTCCAGGCTGATCTTGAGGAAGCTGAGTTTTATCTGCAACAGGGATTGTTTGCTGATGCGGCAAGGCTGTGCCATGACATTCTGGTTTATGCCCCGGACTCCCTGGAATGTCGTCGCAAGCTTCTGGAAATTGAAGAGCAGCGCAGCGCTCAGATAGAGAAATCAGAAGCCCCGACTGATGTTGCTGCAGAAGAGGGCGATGGCTTCGGCTTTGGGGATTTTGACTTTGATTCGGAGCTTGATCAGCTGCAATCGATTGATGCGGATAAGAAGAAGGTCTTTAAAACCGATGTTGATGAACAGATTGCTGCGGACGACATGGAGTCTCATTATAACCTCGGTATAGCTTACCGGGAAATGGGACTGCTTGACGATGCCATCAGCGAATTTGAAAAAGCCCAGAAGGATACCATTCGCTTCGTTGATTGTATGACCCTCAAGGGGTTGACCTATTCCGACAAAGGAGATTACCTCAGCGCTGAAAAAATGTTTCAACAGGCTCTGGATTCGCCCCAGCTTGAGGATATTGCGCGCCTGAACCTTGGCTATGAACTGGGTTTATTGTATGAGCGTGCCGAGCGCCATAATGATGCCCTGATCAGTTACCGCAATGTGCTCGCCCAGGACAGCAAATATCGTGATGTGACCGAAAAGGTAGCCACCCTGAAGCGCAGCCTGGGTATTCTTGACGAATCACCCCCTGAGGATACTACAACTCAGTCACAAAGCGCACCGAAGAGCGAGCCGGATACACCAAAAAGGCGTGTTTCTTTTTTGTAGAAAGTTATTGCTCAGTTAAATAAATAGCGAGGGTTTCATGGGTTACTCAGATTATTTTAGTTTCGAACGGGAACCATTTTCCAACGCTCCTAATGAAAAGTTCTATTTCGACAGCGAGCAGCATCGCCGGGCGTTGCAGCGGTTGAAGTATTCTGTTGATACTGATAAAGGGCTGGCGGTTCTAGTCGGTGGCATTGGTACCGGGAAAACAACCCTGGCGCGCCGGATGCTCGACAATCTGCCTGTTGAGCGTTATGAATCCTCTTTGTTGGTTATTATTCATTCAGATATCACCCCGGAATGGTTGCTCTCACGAATCTGTGTGCAATTGGGGGTCGAAGATCCTGCTCCTACCCCGTTGAAAATGCTTAAACAGCTTTTTGAGCGGCTGATCCAGATCGAGGAAGAAGGGCGTAAGGCTGTTGTTCTTATTGATGAAGCTCAGATGCTGCAAACCCGTGAGTTGATGGAGGAATTCAGGGGATTGCTGAATCTGGAGATTCCCAGCAAAAAACTTCTCAATATCATTTTCTTTGGTTTGCCGGCCCTTGATGAAATTATGATGCTGGATGAACCTCTGGCCCAACGAGTCGCTTTCAAGTATACCCTGACATCTTTTGAACCCCGTGAAACCGCAGCCTATATCAAGTTTCGTCTGAAGGTTTCCGGATGTAATCAAAGCCCCTTTTTACCTGAAACCCTGCCCTTGATCCAGAGCTATTCGGGCGGTGTGCCGAGGCTGATCAATACCATTTGTGATAATGCCCTGTTTGAGGCCTATCTGCGTCATGGTAGAACCGTCACTGAAGGGATCATCACCAGTGTGGTCGAAGACCTGGGGCTGAAGTTGCAGACACCGGTGGATGCTGCTCTTTTTTTTGATCAGGAAGCTGACGATGACGATCTTGAAATCGTGTTTGATGAATTGGAACAAAAATAACCACAGGTGTCAGCACAACCCAAGCTCCTAACGGCCGGATATTCCCGGCCGTCATCATTTTAAATCAAGCTGATTGTATGGCAGAACCTATGTCTGAGCGTAAGAACAATAATTCCACTATCCAGATCTTACCCGAAGAGTTATGCAACAAGATAGCTGCCGGCGAGGTGGTTGAACGACCGTCTTCAGTGGTCAAGGAGTTGTTGGAAAATGCTCTGGATGCCGGTGCTACCGAGGTGTTAGTTGAGCTTGGCGGTGGCGGCAAAACCCTCATCCGGATTACCGACAACGGCTGCGGCATGAACCGCCAGGACGCGTTGTTATGCCTTGAACGCCATGCGACCAGTAAAATCAAAACCGATGATGATCTTTTTGCCCTGACAACCCTGGGGTTTCGTGGTGAGGCCCTGGCTTCAATCGCCTCAGTATCGCGCATGAGTCTGAAAACCTGCGATAATCTTAATGGCCTGGGTCAGCACATTCAGATCGAGGGGGGAAAAATCAAGAAGGTCGAACAGCTGGGGTTGCCGGTCGGTACGATTCTGGAAGTGAAAAATCTGTTTTTTAACCTGCCCGCCAGAAAAAAATTCTTACGCAAAGACCAGACTGAGTTGGGTCATGCTGCCGATGTTGTTTCCAAGTTGGCACTGGCACGACCGGATGTCAGCTTCCGGTTGCTCCATCAAGATCGTCTGATGCTTGATCTGCGCCATGAAAAGGCCCTGCCGGAGCGTCTGGCGGCGCTGCTTGGACGCTCTTTGCTGCGCGACATGCTCCCTCTTGATGAAGCCATGGGCGACACCTTACGGCTGAGCGGGTTGATTTCTCGCCCTGACCTCAATCGGTCGTCGACCAGCCATATGTATACCTTTATCAACGGCAGATATATTCGCGACCGGGTGGTCCAGCATGCGCTCATGGAAGGTTACCGGCATCTGCTGATGAAAGGCCGTTATCCGGTGGTAGCGCTGTTTCTGACCCTTGACCCGGCCCTTGTCGATGTTAACGTTCATCCGACCAAGCACGAAGTGCGTTTTCGTGATCAGGGCGTTGTTCACGATTTTATTGCCGCGACGCTGCAACAGACCCTCAAACCTTCAAGCTGGATTTCTCAGTCACAACCCAATGATCCCTCATCACTACCGGCGGCGGATCACTTAACACCGGGCCGGCAGGTTCAGTATCCTCCCCCGATGGGGAGCGCAGATGTCACTGAGCCCTCGGTCAGGGAGCAGGTACGATCATTTACTTTCAGCAATGGATCAGCCCCTCATCCCGATCATGTAACGAATGCTTCAGGCCCGCAATACCGTCAGCCGGACGGAGTCGATCAGATGCACCAGGAAGATCTGAACGCCGGTAATAAAGATGGTTTTTTTTCCAATCTGCATATTCTTGGACAATATCATCAGACCTATATCCTGGCTCAGGATCAGGATGATCTGGTATTGATTGATCAACATGCTGCCCACGAGCGGATTGGTTTTGAGCGTCTGAAAAAAGCCTATCAAGAGGGCGGTGTACAACGCCAGCAGTTGTTGTTTCCTGAAGTTTTTGAGCTCGATTACAATAGCGCTGCTGCCCTGGAAGAGCATCTGGCGGAACTTGCGCGTTTAGGTTTTGAGGTCGAGCCTTTTGGCGGCAAGTCGTTTGCGGTCAAGGCTCTTCCTGCTTTACTGGCCGCGGCACCGGTGGTGAAACTGGTCACCGATGTCGCCCTTGAGCTTGAGCGGGTCGGCCGCGAAGGTCAGTTAGCCGAATCCCTTGATGATGTTCTGATTATGATGGCCTGTCACCGGGTGATCCGCGCTAATCAGGCGTTGAGTCATCAGGAGATCAAGGCCCTGCTGCTTGATCTTGATGCGATCGACTTCAAGGGGCATTGTCCCCATGGCCGGCCGGTGCTTACACGCATGAGTCTGTACGAGATTGAACGCTTGTTTCGACGCCACGGATGATTACGGACAGTTTACACAAAATACCGCTGCTGGTTATCTGTGGACCCACCGGTTCAGGCAAAAGCGCTATGGCGCTGGAACTGGCGCAACAAATTCCCCTGGAGATTGTCTGCGCCGATTCACGCCAGATTTACCGAATGATGGATATCGGTACAGCCAAGGCATCACCAGCGGAGCAGACTCAGGTTCTCCATCATATGATCGACCTGATTGATCCTGATCAGGAATTTTCAGTAGCGGCTTATGTCGATCTGGCGCGGCCGTTGATTGAACAGATATACCAGCGCGGTAAACTCCCCTGTATTGTTGGTGGTACCGGTCTGTATATCAAGGCCTTGCTGGGTGGGTTGGCCCAGTTGCCCAGCGCTGACCCACTGTTACGTCAAAGGTTGCATCAGCGCGAACAGGAGCAGGGTAGAGGTACCCTTCACCGCGAGTTACAACACCTGGATCCGCAATCAGCAGCGGTGATTCACCCGCACAATCTTATCCGCACCGTGCGGGCTTTAGAGGTGTGCCTGTTGAGCGGACGACAATTTTCGGCGATTAATGCCGATCATAATTTTGTTGAAGAGGATTATCGGGTCGCTATGCTGGCCCCTGATTATCCGCGTCAGATACTGTATCAGCGGATTGATGAGCGCACCAGAGAGATGCTTGAAGCGGGCCTGGTTGATGAAGTCAAGATCCTGGTTGAGCGTTACGGCTGCGACGTAAAAGCTCTCCAGACCCTTGGTTACCGTGAGGTCCTGCAGTTTCTGGGCGGCGGCTGTAACGCTGAACAACTGGGTGCCGAGATTCAGTTGCGCACCCGCCAGTACGCTAAAAAACAATTGACCTGGTTTCGTAAAGACCCTGATATCTTTTGGGTTGATTCCACCGACAGGTCTGATAGAGTAATGAAATACATTGAAAATACATTGATCATTTGATTTGTCATCAAAGGAGCGGACATGGCCAAATCACCATTTAATATTCAGGATCAGTACCTCAATCAAGCGCGTAAGGAACGAGTAAAGATCGTCATTATTATGATGTCCGGGGAGCGTCTTTCCGGTTACATCAAATCCTTCGACAGTTTTTGTATTCTGGCTGAGAGCGAAGGGGATATCCTGATATACAAGCATGCGGTTAGCTCAATTACCTCTGCGGATGGAACTTTCCGCCTCCATGGTGGTCGTGACTAACAGTTGTTAGCTTCTTAACTTTAGAAACATTTTGCAAGGGCGGTACCGACGGTGCCGCCTTTGCTGTTATTGGGATGGCGTTAATATGATTGCAATAGCACGAGTTGAACCCGGCAGCTTTGCTGATGAGGCGGGCCTTTGTGCTGATGACCAGCTCGTCAGCATCAACGCAAAACCGGTCAATGATCTGATTGATTACTATCGGGCCCTGGAATCCGAGCATCTGATGATCGAGGTGTTTCGCCAGGGAGAAATATTTGTCGTTGAGTGCGAAAAATTTACCGATGAAGAGATCGGTCTGGATGTTGTCCACCCACAACCGCACCAGTGTGGCAATAACTGTCTGTTCTGTTTTGTTCATCAGCTCCCGAAGGGCCTGCGGCACAGCCTCTACATAAAGGATGAGGATTATCGTTTCTCTTACCTGTACGGTTCTTTTATTACCCTGACCAACGTTAATGAAGCGGATATGCAGCGGATTATCACTGAAAAGCTGTCGCCATTGTATATTTCCGTCCATGCAACCGATCCATTGATTCGCAATCATCTGTTGGGCTGTCAGGTGCCGGCCATTGTTCCGCTACTTAAACGTCTGGCAGCGGCTGATATCCGCTTGCATTGCCAGATTGTTTTATGCCCGGGGATTAACGATGGTACGGTACTGCAGCAGACCATTGAAGATTTGGCGGGATTGTATCCACAGGTACAATCTATTGCCGTGGTGCCGGTCGGATTGACGCGTTTTCGTGAGCGCTTGCCGGTTCTGCAGGTACCCGATCAGTCAATAGCGGTCCACTGTATCGTCCAAATAAAGGCATATCAGCAGCAATTTCTGCAAGAGCTCGAAACCAGACTGGTTTTTGCGGCTGACGAGATGTATCAATTAGCGGGCATGCCACTGCCGGGCTTTGATGAATATGAAGATTTCCCGCAACTCGAGAATGGGGTTGGTCTGGTCGCTCATTTTCGAGCCGAAGCCCAGGAAGTCCTCCTTGATGCTGAGCCCCTCGACCTGAAGACCGCTGTGGTTGTTACCGGCCAGTCATTTTTCCCTTATATGCAGGATGTCGCCGGACGCCTGGGACTACGAACCGGGGTTGACATTGAGGTCGTCGCCGTCGGCAATGATTTTTTTGGTTCGAGCGTCACTGTTGCCGGTCTGGTTACCGGTATTGATCTTGTCCATCAGCTTCGTGATATGATCAAAGGCAGATCGTTGCTATTGCCCGATGTCATGTTAAAAGCTGATGAACAACGTTTTCTTGACAACATGCATATTGATGAGCTCCGCAGCGCCCTGGGGGTAACGGTTGTCGTTGTTGAATCCTCGGCCTGGGGGTTGTTGGAAGGATTAGAGCTTTTGGCAAGTGGATCTGTCGATGTCATCCGTTGTTCATAAACAGCAACGTACTGACTTGCTAGAGGGTATTTTATGAAGGCTAATAAACCAGTTGTTACCGAAAAAGATCAGCAGCGACTACGTTTTTCCGTTGGTGGTATGAGCTGCACATCCTGTGTCGCAACGGTCGAAAAGAAACTGAAGTCCCTGCCGGGAGTTCATGCTGTCAGTGTCAACCTGGCCGGTAACTTTGCTCAGGTCAATTTTGATGAGGAGGAAATTTCTCCGCCAGATATCTATGCCGCAGTTGAACAGGCAGGTTTCAGGACCCTGGCGCAAAACGCTGAGTCCAAAGGTGATGCATCACGTAAGGAATTACTGATGGTCCTGATTGCCGCAGCCGGCGGTATCCCCATCATGCTGATGATGTTTGCCCCGATTTCATATCGATTGGAACTGATCGTTAGTGGCATTCTGGCGACAATCGTTCAATTTACCGCCGGACTGGATTTTTATCGCAGTGCCTGGGGCGCGTTGAAAAACCGTGTCGCTAATATGGACGTGCTCGTATCGCTGGGTATCAGCGCGGCCTATGGATATTCCATGTTGGCCCTGTTTGGTCTGCTTGGCGACAATGTTGCGGTTTTTTTTGAGACCAGTGTCATGTTGATTCTTTTTATCCGTTTTGGTAAGTGGCTCGAATCCCGGGCCAAAGGACGTGCCGGTGACGCGCTGAAAAAACTTCTGCAACTACAGGCAAAAACCGCCATCCTGCTGGTTAATGGTAAAGAAAAAAAGATCCCGGTTGAACATGTCAGGCCTGGAGATCTGCTCCTGGTGCGCCCTGGAGATACCATCCCGGTCGACGCGGAAGTGGTAGACGGAACGGCTGCGGTTGACGAATCGATGATCACCGGCGAATCAGTGCCGGTTCACAAGGAACCCGGGACAACCGTTGTCGGTGCCACCATTAACCGCAGCGGTCTACTCCAGATCCGTGCGACCCACGTTGGCGAAGATGCGGTTCTGGCCCGCATTATCCGTCTGGTTGAGGATGCCCAGGCTGACAAGGCACCGATTCAACGCTTTGCCGACCGCGTTTCCGGCTTCTTTGTCCCGGTGGTTGTGGCGTTGTCACTGTTAACCTTTGTCGGCTGGTATCTGGTGGTCAGTGCCCCGTTTCTTACCGGTTTTCAGATGGCTATCGCTGTTGTGGTTATCGCCTGCCCTTGTGCTCTGGGATTGGCAACCCCGACGGCGATCATGGTTGGTAGTGCGGTTGGCCTTGAGCGCGGCATTCTTTATAAAAAGGCATCGGCACTTGAGATCATTTCCAAACTCGATGTGATGCTCCTTGACAAGACCGGTACTCTTACCAGTGGTGGCTTTGCTGTCGACCAGGTTGTCAGCTGTGGGGAAATGACGACCGACGAGGTTCTGGCCCTGGCCGCTGCGATTGAACAGGGCAGTAATCATCCTCTCGCACAAGCTGTTGTTGCTCAGGCAAACAGCAAAAGTTTAACAATTCCAGCAAACCTCAAGCAGCTTGAGGAGATTGGCGGGCAGGGGGTTCGTGGTCAGGTTGATAAGCAATTCGTGGTCTGCGGTAATCGTGCCCTGATGGAGAACACAGAGATATCCATTGAACCGCTGCAACAGCACTTGAACGAGGGGGGTCTGTTGCATAAATCGCTCATCTTTGTCGCTGTGGAGGGCCGGTTGCAAGGGGTTATCGCCTTGTCCGACCAGATTCGTCCTGCTGCTGCGGCAGTCGTTAAACGGCTGCATCAGCTCGGCATTCAAACGGTGGTGGTCAGTGGTGATCGCCGTAATGTGGTTGAGCAGGTCGCGAACCAGTTGGGGATCACACAAGTTAGTGCAGAAGTGACCCCCGATCAGAAACTGGAGCTGGTTAAAGAATATCAACAGCAGGGGCACCGGGTTGGAATGGTTGGTGACGGCATCAATGATGCCCCGGCTCTGGCCCAGGCTGATGTCGGTATCGCGATCGGCAGCGGTACCGATGTCGCCCGTGAAACCGGTGACCTGGTGTTGATCGGCGCCGATCTGTTCGACCTTGTCCGCGCCGTGGAATTGGGTCGTCAAACCCTGAAAAAAATCAAACAGAATCTGTTCTGGGCTTTTTTCTATAATCTGTCTTTTATCCCGCTGGCCGCCGGGCTTTTTTATTCGTCCTTTGGGCTTTACTTAAAACCTGAGTATGCCGGGCTGGCCATGGCGCTGTCCAGCGTCTGTGTTGTCTTGAACAGTTTGACCCTTAAAAGGTTCTCCCAGCGTCTGCAGGAGATTGGTTAATGGCTGTGCAGCGTCTGGTTATTGGTGTGATTGGCGCCGCAGATGCCAGCCCTGGTGGTCTGGAAAAAGCCTATCAGGTGGGTCGCCTGATTGCCCAAGGGGGTGCGGTACTTGCTTGCGGTGGCCTTGGTGGGGCCATGGAGGCGGCATCGCGCGGCTGTTTTGATGCCGGCGGCGAGGTGATCGGGATTCTGCCCGGCGACAATGCCGCTGCTGCCAACCCTTATATAACCCATCCAATCGTTACCGCCATGGGGCACGCCCGCAATGTTATTCTGGTGCAGACAGCTGCGGCCTTGATTGCAATCGAGGGTGGTTATGGTACTCTCTCGGAAATTGCCATTGCTCGCAAGCTTGGCAAGCCCCTTGTTCTGCTTGACAGCTGGCCTGATATTGATGAAACATTATCAGCCGATACACCACAGCAGGCGGTAACCACCATTTTCTCACTTCTTGGCAGGAATCTTAGACAATGACATCCAACAAAAAAACAGGGCAAGCTGAACAGCTTGAGTGTCCGCTTCCGCTTCCTGGTGTTGATTTGATCAGTCAGTTCATCGAGTGGGTCCGAGGGCGTGGTAAGGTCGTTATTGTCACCCACGACAATCCTGATCCCGATTCTATCGCGGCAGCCGTTGCCCTGCGCCATCTGCTGATTGTGAAAACCGGCCAGAATGCAGTACTCACCTACGGTGGTGTTATCGGTCGCAGTGAAAACCGTAACATGGTTGAACAGCTTGAGATTCCGATGATCCCCATCACTGAACTGGAACTTAAACAATTTCAGGTTGTCTGCATGGTTGACACGCAACCTAACACCGGCAACAATTCCTGGCCTGCGACCCTCCCAGTTCATTTTATCATTGATCATCATCATCCCAAATCTGATCTGTCCAAGGTGTGCTGGGTCGATATTCGTGAAAGCTATGGCGCCTCGGCAACGATTCTTTATGAATATCTGATCACACAGGCAGTCGCCATCAATACCCGTCTGGCTACCTGCCTGTATTATGCTATCAAATCCGAAACCCAGGATCTCGGCCGTGAATGGTCCAAGCCAGATCGGGAAGCTTATTTAAAATTGCTTCCCCTGGCTAATAATCGCATTCTTTTCAAGATTATTCATCCACAGGTATCCTCAGCCTATTTTTGTGCTTTCCGCCAGGCGATTGATAGTGCGCGCATCTATGGGAGTGCCCTGGTTTTTAATCTTGGTCGAATTGATAATCCTGATCTGGTTGCGGAGTTGGCGGATTTTTTACTGCGCCATAAAGGGATAGACTACGTTTTAGGGATGGGCTGGTTTGATGGCACCCAGATTCTGTCAATGCGTTCCCTTGACCCCGATGCCAAGCTGGGGCTGGTTATTCAGGAAATGGTAGCAGGTCTGGGAACCGCAGGCGGTCACGGTATGGTTGCCGGTGGTCAGATCCGGATGATGAAGATTGAAGAAAAGGCGCAAGATGAACTTGAAGCAACCTTGACCCGGCGCATGATGAAAGCCTTGAATATGCAACAACAACCAGGCAAGCCACTGGTGCCTTCCTGTGATTGACAGTTGTCAGACTGTTGGGCTATAACCAAGCGCTTTGACGGAGTTGCCATGCGTTTTATCCTGTTATTTTGTTGTCTTTTCCTGTTCAGTTCGCCTGCGGTTGCAGCGGTTGAAATTGCCCTGCGTGGGCAACCACCAGTCATTGTTGAGGATGTTTATCGTCAGCAGGGGATCTCTTACGTTGCCATTGAAGATCTTCTTGATCTTGCCGACTTGAGCGGGCATTGGGATTCTGTCGCCCATACTTACCGTATTCGTACCAGTCGTGGCTGGGTCGTTCTGACCCCTGCCAGTAGCTATATGCAGATCGGCGACAATTTTTATCCCTTACAGGACAAACCGGTTTTTATTGATGGGCGTTTGCGGGTTTCCGAAAATTTTATCCAATCGCAATTAGCTCAACTAACAGGACGAGCAGTATTTTTTCGCCATCTTCAGCCGCAAATACCGGTTGTTGAGGAAACGGAAAGTGACGGAATTGACGAACTGTTCAGTCGTTTTTTCCGGCGCACTGAGCGCAGCACCACTAGTGGACCAACCATCCGGGCAATTGCGATTGATCCGGCTCATGGCGGCCTGGATACCGGGGTTATTGCCCCTGGCGGTTACAATGAAAAAGTTTTGACCTTTGAAATTGCTGAGCGCCTTGCCAGGCTGCTACGCATGCGTCTGGGTATCCCGGTATACGTCAGTCGTACCGGTGATTATGATGTGACTCTGGATCAACGCCTGGAGTCGGCGTTACGTGAGGATGTTGATCTTTGGATTCTGCTTCATGCCCAGGCTTCTTTTTCATCCGAAGTCAAAGGGATTGATCTGTTTGTGCGTGAACAGGAGGAGCCTCTAAATCCCTCTCATGGCAGTCTGCTGCTGGCTCAGCAACTGTCACAATCAATGATTGATACAGATCTTGCCGTTCGGGGGATTTATCCCTCCTCGCGCCTGTCATTGGGGCGCGGCAATCTGCCGACTGTCCAACTGGAAGTCGGTTATCTCAGTAACCCTGACGAGTTACGCTTGCTGCGGCAAGAAGATTACCAAAACCTTCTCGTACAGTCGATTTTTGAAGGTATCCAGAACTACATATCTTTGTCTGAGGAAACACGCTAATGATACTTACAGATCAACCTCGTCCTGATGGTCGCAATCCCGAACAACTACGTCCTATCAGTTTTCAGCGCCAATTTACCCGCTATGCCGAAGGGTCGGTGCTGGTGAGCTTTGGTGAAACCAGGGTCTTGTGTAATGCTTCTGTTGAACAGCGGGTTCCACCTTTTATGCGCGGCCAGGGGCGTGGCTGGGTCACTGCTGAATACAGCATGTTACCGCGTGCTACCCACACCCGTTCCAGGCGGGAAGCGAGCAGCGGTAAGGTTTCGGGGCGTACTCAGGAAATCCAGCGGCTGATTGGTCGTTCGTTGCGCGCGGTGACTGACCTTGGCGCCATGGGCGAGATCACTGTGCAGATTGATTGTGATGTGTTACAAGCCGATGGTGGCACCCGGACCGCGTCCATTACCGGGGCTTATGTTGCCCTCCATGATGCTTTTTCGGGATTGGTTAAACAGGAACAGCTAAAAAAAATGCCGTTGCTTGATAGTGTCTCAGCAATCAGTGTCGGTATCTTCAAAGGATGCCCGATTCTAGACCTTAATTATGAAGAAGATTCCCGTGCCGATGTTGACATGAATTTTGTCATTACCGGTTCCGGCCGATTTGTAGAGGTTCAGGGAACCGCTGAGGAAGTTCCCTTTAGCGCCGATGAACTTGATGCCATGCGTGATATAGCTCTGGCTGGTTGTGAGGATTTAAAACAATTGCAACAAGCTGCGTTGGCCTTTTAAGTGATAAAACTACTGGTGGCGACAAGCAATCAGGGCAAGTTGCTTGAATTGAAGCAGCTGTTGACCCCTCTGGATCTTGACGTTATAGGTCTTGATCAACTCGACAATCCGCCGGTGGTAGAAGAAGATGGGGCGACTTTTGCTGACAATGCCAGGAAAAAAGCCCTGACCTTGGCGCGCTTTTCTGACTGTCTGACCCTGGCTGATGACAGTGGTTTGTGTGTTGATCTGCTGGATGGGGGGCCCGGGGTGTTTTCTGCCCGTTATGCCGGAGAACAGGGCAACGATAAAGCTAACAATGCCCGCCTGGTAAAGGAATTAAAAAAAATACCATTGAACCAGCGCAAAGCCCATTTTCATTGTTGTATTGCTCTGGCCTGGCCTGATGGGCGTTGTAAGACGGTAGAAGGGCAGGTTGATGGCTTGCTGATAGACCAGGAGCGTGGTACCCGTGGTTTTGGTTATGATCCGCTGTTTCTGGTGCCGGAGTACGGCAAAACCATGGCAGAACTGCCGGCCGAAATAAAAAACCGCATCAGTCACAGAGGACGGGCTTTGCAAAAAATATTACCGTTACTAAAAGAAATTGTTTAACATTAAAACACCTAAACCGGCATTGCGCTAACGCATGCCCCTATCCAGGAGGAAAGAAGAATGGAAAGAACATTTGCTATCATTAAACCCGATGCGTTTGCCGCCGGCCATGCCGGGCAGATTATCGCCCGCATTTACGCCGAGGGGTTCAAGGTTGTCGGTCTGAAAAAATTGTATCTGAGCAAGGTCGAAGCAGAAGGCTTTTACGCCGTTCACAGTGCACGTCCGTTCTTTGGAGAATTGACCGACTTCATGAGTAGCGGTCCCTGTGTGGTGATGGCATTGGAAGCAGAAGGTGCTATCTCCAAATGGCGTGATCTGATGGGTGCAACCAATCCGGCTGATGCTGCGCAGGGAACACTACGTAAGGAATTCGGTACCTCTATCGGTGAAAATGCCACCCATGGTTCCGATGCCCCTGAAACCGCAGCTTTTGAGCTGGGATATTTCTTTAACGGCCTTGAACTGCTTTAATATTATCCTGCGCATAACGGCTTGTTTATCTTCAAGCCCTTCGGTACACTGCCGAAGGGCTTGAATTTTATGGACTTTGCTTAGCCAGGTCATGATTTTTTGCGTGAACATCTGTTTTTAATCAGGTGGTTTTTCTTTTTTGCAGGTAGAGTGTGAACGAAAAAATTGATCTGAAAAATATGACCTATGCGGATCTGGTGGCTTATCTCGGAACCTTGGGGCAACCGGCCTTTCGCGCGCGGCAATTGTTTAAATGGATCTATCAGCAGCGCACAACCGATTTTGCCGCCATGACCAATGTCAGCAAAACCCTGCGCCAGGAGTTGTCAGCTCGCAGTCGGATATCCACCTTAACTCCGGTTACTGTCCAGAACAGCGAGGATGGTACGCGCAAATATCTGTTTCAGTTGGAAGATGGCGCCACCATCGAAGCGGTCCGGATCCCGATGGAAACCGACAAAGCGACCCTGTGTATCTCAACCCAGGCCGGTTGCGCCATGGGTTGTACTTTCTGTATGACGGCAACTTCCGGTTTGTTACGCAACTTAAGCGCTGCCGAGATTGTCAATCAGGTATGTGCTGCGCTGGAAGATGGGCCGTTAGGGAATATTGTCATGATGGGGATGGGGGAGCCGTTACATAACCTTGACAATGTTGTCGACGCTCTGAATATTCTTTACTTTGATGATGGCCTCGGGTTTGGTGCACGGCGGGTTACCTTGTCAACCTGTGGTCTGGTGCCTGAGATCCTGGAACTGAAAAAACGCATCAAAGTTAATCTGGCCGTGTCCCTTAATGCCGCCGATGATGAAGTACGTTCTTTGCTGATGCCGATCAATAAACGCTATCCGTTGGCGGAACTGATTCCGGCCTGTGGAGAGTACGGTCGTGACACAAAACAACGGGTGACTTTTGAGTACATCCTGATTAAAGATGTCAACGATTCGTTGGCGATGGCAAAAAAGCTGGTCAAACTGCTGCATCCGGTGCGTTGCAAAATCAACTTGATTGCCTTTAACGAACATCCGGGATCCGATTTCGCAGCACCTGATGATGATAATGTCAGGGCTTTTCAGAATTATCTGCTGGAGCGCGGTATGGTAGCGACCCTGCGGGCCGGCAAGGGGCGCGATATAGATGCCGCCTGCGGGCAATTAAAGGGAAGAATGGCGTTGTCTGTTCAGCACCGGGTTGGGGATCCTGTATAAGGACGGAAGCTGAATCGTTATACTTATTTCAATATGGCACCATGATGGAGCAGGGAGGAAATTTTATGAAAACAGCGGTGGTTGGAGTGATTGGTGGCAGCGGTCTTTACGAGATCGAAGGGCTTACGGATGTTGAAGAGGTTTTCATCGAAACCCCCTTTGGTGCTCCTTCGGATGTATTTATAACCGGCACTCTGGATGGGATAAAAATGGTTTTTCTGCCGCGTCATGGCCGTGGACATCGTTTTCTTCCTTCAGAGGTCAATTATCGCGCTAATATTTACGGTATGAAAAAACTGGGCGTGACCCGGATTATCTCAGTCTCGGCGGTCGGCAGTATGAAGGAACATATCGAACCGGGACATATTGTCATCCCTGACCAGTTCTTTGATCGTACCCAGGGAAAGCGTGAATCAACCTTTTTTGGTCAGGGGATCGCTGGTCATGTCCAGTTTGCTGACCCGATCTGTGCTGATCTGGCTTCAACCCTCGAAACATCCGCGCGCGAGGTTGGGGCTACAGTTCATGCCGGTGGCACCTATATCTGCATTGAGGGCCCCAATTTTTCCACCCGCGCCGAATCACAGATTTATCGGAGCTGGGGGGTCGATATTATCGGCATGACGAATATTCCTGAAGCACGACTGGCACGTGAAGCAGAAATCTGTTACGCCACTGTTGCTCTGGCAACTGACTATGATTGCTGGCACGAGGGGCATGATGATGTGTCGGTGGAGGCGGTGTTGAATATCATTCGCCAGAATGTAGCCACCGCTCGCGCAATCATCAAAACCGCTGTTGGGCAAATGCGCCAACAGCAGCTACACTGCCACTGTGATAAAGCCCTTGAATTTGCCATCATGACCGACAAAAGCCTGATCCCAGATGAGGCACTGCAGGCGTTGGCGCCCATTATTGGAAAATATGTTTAACAGCACAGGTAACTTTTTTATTATAAAGGATTATTAACATGAGTATTCTTGTCGTCGGTAGCGTTGCCCTGGATTCTATTGCTACCCCTTTTGGACAGGTTGAAGAAATTCTTGGTGGATCGGCTTCCTATTTTTCTACCTCAGCCAGTTTTTTTACCGATGTGAACCTGCTGGCCGTCATTGGTGAGGACTTTCCCCAGGAACACGTTGATTTTTTAAGCTCACGTAATATCAACCTCGATGGTTTGATGCGCGTGCCCGGAAAAACTTTTCGCTGGCGTGGACGTTACGAATATGATCTTAATGAAGCCCATACCCTGGATACCCAGCTGAATGTCTTTGAAACCTTCAAACCGCAATTGCCGGAACATTACCGCGAGGCCGACTATGTTTTTCTGGCTAATATTGATCCCGATATCCAACGTGAGGCATTAAGTCAGGTTGCTGCTCCTAAACTGGTTGCCTGTGATACGATGAATTTCTGGATCGATGGTAAAAAAGAAGCGTTATTGCGAACCCTGGGGTTGGTGGATATTCTTATTATCAACGAATCTGAGGTGCGGCAACTGGCGCAGGAGCCCAACCTGATCAAGGCGGCAGCTATTGTTCGCAGTTATGGCCCCAAGACTCTGGTTGTCAAGCGTGGTGAATACGGTGTATTGATGTTTGGTGACGGTTCAATTTTTTCTGCGCCGGCTTATCCGTTAGAAGAAGTATTTGATCCGACCGGAGCAGGGGATACCTTTGCCGGTGGTTTTTTTGGCTATCTAGCGGCAACTCGCAACCTGTGTGAAGCTAACTTACGCAAAGCGATTGTTTTTGGAACAGTAATGGCCTCATTTACCGTGGAAAAGTTCAGTCTTGAACGCCTTAAACTGATAACGCATGAGGATATTTCTGACCGTTTCAAGAGAATTAAATTATTGACCGATTTTGCTGATCTGGAATAGCTTTTGTTGATTGACGTATTTGACATTCTCCCTGGTGATATTGATTATCGCCACCTTGCTTGGGGCGCCTATGTTTATTCAACATAAACAGCTGACGTTTCTATCTGCTCCCGCCACCAAGGTGACCTATCTGCAATCGTCACCGTCTGCAATTCAGTTGGCGTTCAGTGGTTTTTCGCCTCAGCCCTGTCGTGCCTTTCTGTTACAATTAGGTGGCGGCGGTAAAGCCCTGGTGATGGTTGCTTTTTATCTGCTGGAATCACGAAGGACAGTGTTTTTTGTGCCGGAAAAGGGGGAGACCCCTCTTAACCTGGCCAGTAAAATTTACGAAGAAGGCAACGAGTTTATTGAATCAATGGGTTTTGTTTTGATGGAATCTGATTTTCACCTGTTGTCAGCTGTAGACAAAGAGCAATACTGGAAAAAACTGCCTATCACTCAACCTCCTGTGGCGACAGTGGTTAAGCAACAGAGCGTGCTGCCCAGCAAGAATGAAGAAGATTTGCAGCTGCTGCGAGAAAAAAGTCTGGCCAGTCTTGGTCGCTTTATGTCCTCATTATAACCTCTTTGGAGTATCTAATTTATGCCTAAAATTCTGACTGCTTTTTTGTTTGTTGGTTTGTTTGTGCTTGGCGGCTGTGCCGGTACAACCGCTAACATCGAGGAAGATCGCCACCAGGCCGATGTTCACCACAAACTGGCAGAGGCTCATTTGCAAGGCAATAATCCCAGTGCGGCACTGCGTGAGCTTCTCAAAGCGGTTGATCTCGATCCGACCAACGCTGCTATTCGTGCGTCATTGGCTCAGGCTTATCAGGAACGCCGTGCATACCAGGAGGCTGAAATCCACTATCTGGAAGCAATCAGACTCTCTCAAGGTGACCCGCGGTATGAGAACAATCTGGCGAACCTTTATCTGGTGAGGGAAGAATGGGACAAGGCCATCAACTATTTTGATCGTGCGGCAAAAAATCTTCTTTTTGACAGCTCCCATGTTGCTATGACCGGTAAGGGCTATGCTTTTTTGCAACAAGGGGATTATGCCTCGGCTCTGCAAGCTTTTCGTGAAGCCACGCTGATGATGCCGAACTACCCCTCGGCACATTATTATCAGGCTGAAGTATACCGTTTGACGGAAGAAACAACATTGGAAAAAGTGGCCTTGCGCCGAACTGTGGAGTTGGCCCCGGAACTGGTGCAGGCACGTTACCGCCTGGCTGTGCTGCTGCTGCGAGACGGCAACTATCAAGGTGCGCGGCAACAACTGGAAATTATCATTAACTTTGTTCCCGATTCTGACGAAGGCAGAATGGCTGC
>CAZMFD010000019.1:0-14439 GCA_964565445.1 uncultured Geobacteraceae bacterium | reverse complement strand
TTTTTATGAAAATTCAATGTCCCAAGTGTGAAGCAAAATATCGTACCCAATCAGAAGTCGATGCTTTATCACCTGTGGTTGTAACCTGCCCTAAATGTCGTCATCGATTTACTGTCGAACCTTTGCAAGAAGAAAAACCACCAAAAAAAATACTGATTGTTGATGATGCCCGTTTTTTTCGTGAACTGATCATGGATCTGTTGGATGGTCGAAAATTTGAACTGACAACGGCTGATTGTGGTGAAGAAGCTTGGACGTTGTTGCAATCGGAGCCCTTTGACCTGCTGATTGCTGATGTCAATCTGCCTGATGTCAGTGGCCTCGATTTAATCAAGAGAGTCCGCGCTGACCAGCATTGTGGACGCTTACCAATCCTCTGTATCAGCGGTGTCTACCGTCAGGATGATGATGCCCGTCAAGCGTTTATCGCTGGGGCCAATGATTTTATGACCAAGTCGTTTCATCCTGAGGATTTCACTGCCCGTATTGACAGGTTGCTGACTAAATGATGGTTCTCGACGATGTCGAGGTTGCTGCAGGGCAACTGCGAACCCGCCTGACTTCCTTTCAACCAGCTCTGGCGGTGGTTCTTGGGTCAGGTTTTGCGGGTGTTCCCGCCGGGATGGAGGTTGTTCTTTCGGTGCCGCTGGCAACCCTCTTTGGTTTTCCGGAATCCGGGGTGGCAGGTCATTCTGCGACACTGACCGCCGGCAAACTGGATGGACATCATCTGTTGTTGTTCCATGGTCGTTTCCATTTGTATGAGGGCTATAGTGCCTGGCAGGTGAGTGCCCAGGTGCGACTGGCAGCCGCAGTCGGCTGCCGGAAGATATTGCTGACCAACGCTGCCGGCGGGATTAACCCGGCGATGGGGACGGGGGACTTCATGCTGGTAAGCGATCATCTGAACCTGACCGGTCACAACCCGCTGATCGGGCGTTCAGAACGTGTTTTTGTCGATCTGAGTCAACTCTATACCCATCACTACTTTTCAGCCTTGCGTGAACAGCTGGCGACTGCGTCATTGTGCCTGCATTCGGGCGTCCTTGCCTGGATGATCGGGCCAAGTTATGAAACCCCTGCAGAAATCAATTTTCTCGAAAATGCCGGGGCTGACGCCGTTTCCATGTCAACGATACCTGAAGCGATTATTGCGCGGCGTTATGGTCTTGAGGTCAGTGCCTTGTCGCTTATTGCCAATCCTGCTGCCGGGCGCGGTAACAACTCCCTTGATCATCAGGACGTGCTGGCGGTTGGCTCAACCTGTCTCGATCGTTTTCATCTGGTCCTTGCCGGAATTCTCAAGCTGTGGCGTTAATAAGGTAGAACCTCCTGTGATTTTATGAGATGTCATCACGGTCACCGTGAGTCGTTGCTTGACAGACAAGCTAATAATGATAGTATTTTTGTGTAGAGTGAATACGTGCTTAATCTTTGCGTGAGGAGGTCAGCATGAAAGATTTTACTACCATCCTGGTTGCCATTGATTTTTCTGAAGGTTCCAATAACGCTTTTGAGCTGGCCTTGAATATGGCCAATAAATATTCAGCCCGGTTGGCATTGCTGCATGTCATTAATGAACCGGTTGATCTGCGGGGTTTTTATGTGCCCCATATTTCCTTTGAAAAACTGGAAGAAGAGATAGAGCAGGGGGCCAAAAAACTGATGGAAAGTTTCTGCCGTCAGCATTTGGGAGACTACGATAACTATGAAACCTTTATTGTGCCGGGGTTGCCCTATGAACAGATAATAAATCAGGCGCAGGAGCTTCCCGCTGATCTGATTGTGTTAGGAACCCACGGTCGCACCGGTCTTGATCATGTCCTGTTTGGCAGTACTGCAGAAAAAGTAGTGCGCAACTCACCGTTGCCAGTGCTTACCGTGCGATTGCAGAATGATTGATGGCGTCGCAAAAGCTCAGCAACTGCGGTGTCCGCTGATCAAGAGTCGCGATTATTTCCCTGCTTTGACGTACGTAAGTACTCATCATTGCTCAATAATAGCGCGCATTGCATTTGGCGCTGTTTGCTTAGCCAGCTAAATTGATCCTTGTGCGAAAGCATCATGATTGACAGATCAGGCGTATCCTTTTATAAATAACATTCTACCGAGCAGCCGCAAGGCTGCTCTTTTTTTGAATCACAAAAAAAATATTCAGGACGACCATGGCCTTGCGGATTCGGGATTTATCCCTTGAACTGGATGAAGAAGAGGCGCATCTTGGCGACAAAATTGCTCTATTGCTCGGTTGTCAATCTAAGCAGATTCACTCCTGGAAAATTCTCCGTAAAGGGATTGATGCTCGTAAAAAATCCAATATACTAAGAGTTTATACAGTTGAGTTTGAAGTAAAGGATGAAGATCACTTTTTAGTTCAATTTGGTTCTCATCCACATCTTGATCTGTCGACTAAGGATAACCCGCTGATTATTGATAAAGTGGCGCAACCACTTCATGTGGTCGTTACGGGGATGGGTCCTGCGGGGCTTTTTTGTGCACTGACTCTGGCGGAGAGTGGCTGTCAGGTGACCTTGCTGGAGCGCGGTAAGCCGGTTGAACAACGGCTGGCCGATGTGCGAGAGTTTTGGAACCATGGTGTTCTGGATGAAAACAGCAACGTGCAGTTTGGTGAGGGCGGCGCCGGCACATTTTCCGATGGTAAATTGACCACCAGATTGAAGCATCCCGGTATCAGCCGCATCCTCGCCCGATTGGTCGCCATGGGAGCTCCGGATGAAATTCTATATCAGGCGAAGCCGCATATCGGGAGTGATCGGTTACGACAAGTGCTGATCCGCTTTCGTCGGCATCTGCTAAGCCTGGGTGTAGATATCCGCTTTTCCAGTTTGCTCAGCGGATTCACGAAGAAGTCTGGTCAGGTTGCGGCGGTGACGATCAATCATCATGAGTACCTTCGTTGTGACCGGTTAGTCATCGCTCCTGGACACAGCGCTCGCGATACCTATCAACTATTGGCCGACGCCGGGGTTAAGCTTGAACCCAAAGCTTTTGCTATTGGCGTTCGGGTGGAGCATCCACGGGAGTTGATTAACCAGATTCAATATGGGTTAAAAGATCATCCGCATCTGCCTGCAGCCGATTATCGCTTAACCTGGAACGACCCTGACAGTGGCCGTGGCATCTATTCCTTTTGCATGTGCCCTGGCGGTTCGGTGATTAACGCTGCCTCTGAAGCGGGTGGTGTTGTGGTCAACGGCATGAGTGATTATCGCCGCGATGCTTCTATGTCTAACAGTGCACTGGTGGTAAGCGTTTCACCTGCCGATTTTGCTCACGCCGGTGCATTGGCCGGGGTGGAGTTTCAGCGCAAATGGGAGCATGCTGCCTGGCAGGCAGGAGAACCGGGCTGGCGTGCTCCGGCGCAGCCGCTGCTTGAATTTCTTGATGGTCGATCAGGGCGATTGCAATCAAGTTGTCGTCCTGATGTTGTTCACGCCAGTCTCGATGATTGTTTGCCTGACTACGTTGCCAATGGCTTACGTCGTGCGCTACCATACTTTAATCGTAAGATGCGTGGTTTTGTCTGTGATCAAGCGACCCTGATCGGCGTCGAGACCCGAACCTCCGCTCCCTTACGGATCCTGCGTGATCACGCAGGAGAATCGATCAGCCATCGTGGGCTGTTTCCCGCTGGGGAAGGTGCCGGTTATGCAGGGGGAATTATGAGTGCTGCCCTTGATGGCCTGAATACGGCAGTTCATATTTTACACGCAGCACAAATACAGGTGAGGTCGAGGTGAAATCCATATATGTCAATCAAATAAAAGAACGCGATCGGGTCAACAGTGTTTTTCTGGTGCGCGACAAAATCACCGCCATGGCTAAAAACGGCAAGCCCTATATGACCCTCAAGCTGATGGACAATAGCGGGGAGGTTGAAGCGAAGGTCTGGGACCGCATTGATGAACTATCCAGCCAATTTGCTGCCGATGACTTTATTCGCGTTGATGCTAAGGCCAGTGTTTATATGGGAAGGATGCAGCTGGTTGTGCAACAATTGGAAAAAGTTGCCGATGAATCGGTTGATATCGGTGATTTTCTGCCGGTCAGCAGTCGCTCTGCCGAGGAAATGCGCAATGAGCTCGATCAGTTACTTGATTCACTGGACAACCCCTATATTCGTGACTTGTTGCGTTCCTTTTTCGATGATCCGGAATTTTATCATCTCTATTCAAGGGCTCCTGCGGCAAAGTCAATGCATCACACCTACATTGGCGGCTTGCTGGAACATTCCCTGGCGGTCGCGGCTCTCGCCCTTGATGTTGCCAAGCGCTATCCTCAGGTTGATCGTGATCTGTTGATCAGTGGCGCGATGCTCCATGATGTCGGAAAAGTGCTGGAACTTTCATTTGATCGTTCCTTTGGCTATACCGATGAGGGTAAACTGCTGGGGCATATCGTTATGGGTGTGCAGATGATTGAAAACCATGTCCGGTCCATACCCGGTTTTCCAACCGAGCTGTCGATGATGATTAAACACCTGTTGTTGTCTCACCACGGACAATATGACTTTGGTTCACCAAAAAGGCCAAAATTTTTAGAAGCGGTTATCCTGAATTTTATTGATGATCTGGATTCCAAGATCAATGCGGTTCAATTACATGTTGAAAAAGAACAGCAGGATCACGGCTGGACGTCATATCATCGGCTCTTCGATCGCTATTTCTATATGGGACAACAAAAAAGTGAAGGGAACGGACTGCCCCATCCGCAACCGGAGATGGCAACCACACCAGTAACAAAAGAGCGCTCTGACAGTCGCCGTGACAGTCGCCATGAACGCCCTTTAGGAGCGTCCCTGGGTGAGCAGCTGAAAAGCCGGAATCTCGATCTGTTTACCCAGATGAATGAAAAAGGAGGGCCATCATGATAATAACCAGTCTGCCGACCGGTCCTTTAGAGGTGAATTGCTATCTCGTGGGTTGCAAAAATACCGGCAAAGCAGCGGTGATCGATCCCGGTGGTGATGTTGACAGCATCCTTGAGCTCTTGTGGCAGCATGATTTGACCCTTGCTATGGTGATTAACACCCATGGTCATTTTGATCATATCGGCGCTAATCAGGCATTGCTTGAAAAAACCGGTTGTGAACTATTGATTCATGAGGATGATGCTCCCTTGCTCCAGCGCGCTGCTGAGCATGCAGCCTTGTTTGGCCTGTCCACCAGTCGTTCGCCGGAACCGACACGTCTATTGAAGGATGGAGATACCATCGAGCTTGGAGATTTGCGATTCAAGGTCATTCATACTCCCGGGCATTCACCTGGCGGTATCTGCCTGCATATTGAGGATTGTTTGTTTGTTGGTGACACCCTGTTTAACGGATCGATTGGCCGAACTGATCTTCCTGGTGGTAACCATCAGCAACTGATCAACAATATTAAAACCAAGTTGTTGTGCCTGGCTGATGAAACCAAAGTTTATCCCGGTCATGGCCCGGCGACCACGATTGGTGAGGAGAAGCGCCACAACCCTTTCCTGACCGGATGATGAGGTTGGCAGATGCTTAAAGGCAAGACCATTATACTCGGCGTCAGTGGTGGCATCGCGGCCTACAAGGCAGTGGAATTGTTGCGCTTGTTGACCAAAGCCGGCGCCACGGTTCATGTTGTGATGACCCGTTCTGCCTGCGAGTTCGTTATGCCGTTGACATTTCAAACCCTCTCGGGTCAGCCGGTCCATACGGAGTTGTTCAATCTTTATCAGGAACAGGAAATTGGCCATATTTCCCTGGCTGACCGGGCTGATCTGTTTATTCTAGCACCGGCAACAGCCAACCTCATTGGTAGGCTGGCTCAGGGGCTGGCCGATGATCTGTTGACGACAACGGTGATGGCAACCAAAGCACCGGTGTTGATCGTGCCGGCAATGAACACCAATATGTACGAAAATCCGCTGTATCAACGTAATGAACAGCTGTTGCGTGAGGTTGGCTACCATCTGCTTGAGCCGGTTAGTGGCGAACTGGCCTGCGGCTGGACAGGTCAGGGGAAAATGCCGGATCCGCAGGATATTGTTAGTGCGGCCAAAGACGTGCTGACCAATAAAGATCTGGCTGGTTGTCGTATTCTGGTCAGTGCCGGGCCAACCCGTGAAGAAATCGATCCAGTGCGTTATCTGACCAATCACTCCTCCGGTCGTATGGGGTTTGCCATTGCCGCGGCTGCCCGTCAGCGTGGTGCTGTGGTGACCCTGGTCGCCGGCCCGGTGCAATTAGTGCCCCCTACCGGGGTCGAGGTGCTTCCTGTTGTTTCTGCCCAACAGATGCACGATGTGATGCTTGGCTGTTTTACTGCTGCTGATGTCGTGATCAAGGCGGCAGCGGTCGCTGATTATCGCCCGTTGACCCGGGAGCAAGAAAAAATCAAGAAAAAGTCAGCCGACTTAAGCCTTGAACTGGAAAAAACTCCGGATATTCTTGCGGAGTTAGGGCGGCGCAAAGCGCATCAGATTCTGGTCGGTTTTGCTGCTGAAACAGAAAAATTATTAGAGCATGCAACCCAAAAGCTGGTCAGTAAAAATCTTGACATGATCGTCGCCAATGACGTCTCCGCCCCGGGAGCCGGCTTTGATGTTGACACCAATGTTGTCCGTTTTCTTTATCGTGACGGGCGAGTGGAAAATCTCGAGTTGATGAGCAAGGCCGAGGTGGCCAATCAATTGCTTGATCGGGTCAGCCCGCTATGGAAGAAAACCGGGTAGTTTCCGGGTAAAAAACCCGGTGCTGTCAACAAGCCGGGACCCTTAAACGACAGTAAAAAGCGGTAGGATTTCATCCGGATTGGTAATGCCGAGGCGAAAGCGGGTACGCAGTTCCTGTAAAATCAGATCAGAATCTTCCTGCTCCAGTTTGCCGTCAAGCCATAGTAGCTTCATGTTTTTACGAATCAGATTGGAAGCGGTCAAGGCGCGATCACCGGTCGGGTCAGCATTCCAGTAAGGGCTTTGCTCATCACTGAGAATGCTAAAAACAGCCCCCAGTCCCAGAGCCATGTATTCATCATGTTCAGCGCGGTCAAAGGGCCAGCGGGAATGAGTGGCGATAGTCTCAACCATTTTTTGCCAACGATTTAAGCGGCTGATCAGCATCATTGAGTTGAAGATCTGTTTATTGGTTCCAAAAGAAAAAATGGTATCAGAGATGGACCCGCTAAGAACCTTGTCGAGGTGACGATTATTGCGTTTGGCCAGCTGCTGGGCGATCTGCCAGGTTTCCTTTTTAACGCCGATATCAGCGCGGATTTCCCAATAGGCATGATTGTGAAAGGTGGTATTAAAGGTCATTGCCAGCTTGTAGGGGACAAAATAATTGTGAGCTACCGTATCGGCAGCCAGATGAGATAAATAACCATAGGCGCAGGCTTCAGACTCGGGCCCGGCTTTCTTGCCGCGCTCAAGGATTTTACGGCCGATCCGCCAATTATGACAATGTTCCAGGTGATGGGTGTGTTTTTTGCCCAGGGTAATGTCAGCAGCAATGCAGCCGTACAGGTAGTCGAGGGGATAGGCCGCGAGTAGCGCCTGCAAAGCCTGAGGCAAGACCTCTGGCGCCGCCAGAACGCGCAGACAGGTTCCTAAGTGAACACCGGCTCCCCACGCGTAAACAGGTTCCGGCACCAAAACAAACAACAAAGACAGGATCAAAAAAGGGAACATGTATCGCCCTTAGTGGTTATGTTGATATATTACAAGATATGTGAGCCGCAAACTCATGACCGATAAATTATACCACGAATGCTACACCCATGTCTGCCAGGCCCGGAGTCTTCTGGAGGAACTTTCGGAGTTGGGTTTTAGCACTATCACTCCAGTCGATTCTACAGAAAATACGCTGATCGACACTGCCAAACCAGTAACTGTGTCGCCGCCGGCGAAGATAGAAACCCTGTCTGATCTACAAGCTGAGGTTGAACAGTGCCACGCTTGTCCCCTGCATGAAAAACGCAAAAACGTTGTTTTTGGGCGTGGCAACCCGGCTGCAGAACTGGTATTTGTTGGTGAGGCTCCAGGTGCTGAGGAAGATCAGCAGGGTCATCCCTTCGTTGGTGAAGCCGGGCGGTTGCTTGAGCGCATCCTGTATGCCATGGGGTTGTCAGCAGCTGATGTTTATCTCTGCAATCTGATCAAATGTCGTCCACCGGCCAATCGTGATCCCCACGCCGACGAGATAAGGGCATGTGAACCTTATCTCAAACGCCAGCTGGCGCTGCTAAAGCCTGCGGTTATTGTGACCCTTGGCAGTTTTGCAGCCCAGACACTGCTGGGAGTCCGGACGCCGGTCAGTCGCTTGCGCGGACAATGGCACAAGTATGAGGGTGTCGCCCTGATGCCGACCTTTCATCCTGCTCATTTACTGCGTTTACCGTTGGAAAAAAAGTGGGTTTGGGAGGATATGACCAAGGTCAAACAGCGCCTGGGAAACCTAACTGCTATGCGATCAGGTTAACAAAACTGCCCGGTGAGGGGAGATCGTTGCGCTGTTGTCCGTAGCGCGCGATGAGTTGCTGATTGCGTCTGTCATCGCCAGATTCGGCTGCTTGAGGTATTGAGGCTGTATCCTCTTCAACAATCAGATTGCGCCACTGGTTCTGTTGTTCGGGGGGGCGGCGGATGGGAGTATAGAGGTCAACGTATTCGGCGTCGATGATCGGTAGCGGGGTAGACCGATATTGATCCGTAGCAGGCGCGACAGTTGGCTGGCGATTTTTTGGCACTACTGGAGGAGCAGCATGGCCCTGCTGGGCTGTTGTTACCCGGGCCGCTAGTCCTGCAGATATGTTTGGTCCATTTACATTCACAATCCGGCTCTTGCTCTACTAACTCTACTAAAAGTTGATGTGTTTCCTTCCCCCACTGTCAATGATCCTCTGGCAGGATGCGAACCAGGCGCCATCCTTTAGCTTCCATGCAGACCCGGTAGAGCCTGCTGAGTTCTTCCTGATAACGCATTTGTGCAAAATGATCACGCCAGATCCAGTCATCGACATAATAACGATCATGATAATAGAAGGGGCGGTAGAAAGGGAAGAGGGAATCGCCATAAGGATAATAAGTGAAACGCGCTTCGCGCTGGGCAATTTGCCGACATTCTTTTTGCGCTTGTTGTAATTGTAAATCGCCAAGTCCTTCATTGTGTTCCCATGCCAGGGTGCCACGACCGGCACAGCCGGTCAGAAAAATGAACAAAAACAGCATGATAATTTTCATCGTGTCCTCCGACTAGTGAAAGCTTCGCTTTATTATACCTTAAAAATCACTCTTCAGAGCAAAGTCGGAATCGTTTATCAATAAATATGATTATTTAAAAATATTAATTTTTTATTTATGGGGTTGATTTGGTTCTTGATTCTTTCACTGCTGAGGTTATAATTGCGATTAAGACGTCGCTTTAATGAAAGGAGACACAAATGCCGGTTGTTACTGTACGTACAGTTGAGGGAATCAGTGCAGAAAAAAAAGAAGAGCTTATGGAGCGGATCACCACTGCATTAAAAGAAGTCCTTGGGAAAAATCCCGAAGCTACTCATGTCGTTATTGAAGAAATTCCTCCGGAGAACTGGGGAATTCGTGGTAAAACCGTTGCTGCCATCCGCTCCGGTAAATAAAAAATTTTGGGTTTCTGAGTAGAAAACGGTTGTCTTAACAGGCAACCGTTTTTTTAAAGTGGGCCGGTTATTTTGCTTCAGGTAAATGGTGCAACAGGGAGGTAACAATCCGGATGGCTTCCGGTGACGTGACCTGGTAATAAACCTCTACCCCTTCGCGCCGACCGATGATGATGTTTTTGTTTTTCAGCAATGCCAGATGCTGCGAAACTGTTGCTTGAGGAAGGCCCAGGCATTCCCAGATCTTTTTGACATTGCATGCTTGGGAAATCAGCCCGGCAACAATTTTGAGGCGGATCGGGTGACCGAGAACTTTCAGAATTTCAGACTCACGGTCGTAGTCAATATCACTTTCAAAAGGCGTATCGGATCTTGTTTGCGCCATACTTATTCTCCTGTTTAGTTTTCGTCCGGAAACGGCTCGTTTCCGCCGTGACGGCGTCAATTTACAGCTTTTTTTTGTGGTGTGCATCTGTACACCTTAAGCTCAAGCCCTTGATTTCCTCGCTACTACGAAAAAATTCCTGGTTTCCAGTTCGAAAGCCGCAAGGTGTTCACCCTTAGTTGACGAATGGACACAGTTTAGTTTTAAATATATATTTATATATATTAGTTGACAGTTTTACTGCAGGTCAACAGTTGAATGCGATAAGCATTTTTTAGCAAATCAATATCTGCTGCCTTTGTTTTTTTCGTTATTGTAATTTTTTATCAAGTGAGCTTTTACTGATGTCGAATAACCCGGTTGTTTATGTCATTGGTCACCGCAATCCCGATACAGATTCTATCTGCAGTGCTCTGGCATACGCTCAACTGCGGCACAATCAGGGTCTTTCAGGCGTACAGGCGGCACGTGCCGGCAACATTAATCAGCAGACCCAGTTTGTTCTGGATGAACTGGGCATTGAGGTTCCGGTATTATTGTCGGATGTTCATCCCCGTATCAAGGACGTGGTGACGGAAAAAGCCATTAGTATTCATCAGAATGAACCGATGGCGAGGGCAATAGAACTCTATCATCAGCATCATATCCGCATGTTACCGGTAGTTGATGATGCCGGTAAAATTCAAGGGTTGTTGCAGCTCAAACGTGCCACTGAATTTTTTCTGGTGCCGACCGATCCCGACAAGATGCGCCGGATCAAGGCCTCATTGTGCTCTATTGCGCGCTGTCTTAATGCCGAGGCCGTGAACCTGGTCGCTGCCGACAAGGTCGAGGATCTGAACCTTTATGTCGGCGCCAGGCGCGAAGCGAGCTTTGATAGCTGGATAAAGAAGATGGATCCGTTACGGGCAGTGTTGATCACCGGCGATCGTCCAGGTATTCAGCGTCTTGCTGTCGAGGCTGGTGTGCGTTTGCTGATTGTCAGTGGTGGTGGCAGGGTTGCTGATGAGTTGTTGGATCTGGCCAGAGTCAATCAGGTGTCTATCCTGGTGAGTGATTATGACACCGCAAATTCCGTCTGGCTGACCCGCCTGGCGACACCCGTGGGGGAATTGGCTGATACCGAGTTTATCACGGTAAGGCCCGATGACCTGCTTGACGATTTACGGATCAAACTGATGCATGGCAAACAGTCCGGCGCCATTGTCTGTGCCGGCGAAAAGCAGGTTGTCGGTGTCGCTACCAAGAGTCACCTGATTAAAAGTTCATCGGTGAAATTGATTCTTGTCGATCATAATGAACTATCTCAAGCCGTCCCCGGCGCGGACAAAGTAGAAATCCTTGAAGTAATTGATCACCATCGCCTTGGTAACTTCCACACAGATCAGCCGATCCGTTTTATCAATCAACCCCTTGGCAGTACCTGCTCTCTGGTTGCTACCCTTTATCAGCAGGCCGGCCTGAAGCCGGACGCTTCAGTAGCGGGACTGCTCCTGGCCGGGCTGCTATCCGATACCCTGGTTTTGAAATCGCCTACGACCACAGCAGTAGATCGTCAACTGGTTCCCTGGCTCGAAGAGTTGTCCGGATTGGAGCACAGCGATTTTGGTGCCAGATTGTTTGCCGCCGGCAGTTTGATGGCCAGTGGCGCACCGGCGCGCAAATTGATTTTCACCGATTTTAAGGAATATTCCGCCGGCAATTATCTGCTTGGTCTGGGTCAGGTTGAGGTGGTTAATTTTCATACCTTTTATGCCCGGCAACAGGAACTCGCCCGTGAACTGACAACCATTCGTGCAGAAAAAAGCTATGATCTGGCGGCGTTACTTATCACTGACATTGTGATGGAAACCAGCTATCTGCTGACTGCCGGCCCCAGTGAGTTGCCTTATATCATTGGCTATCCTCAAGAAAGCGATAGTCTTTATCGGCTCAAGGGGGTTATGTCGCGGAAAAAACAGTTGGTGCCGCATTTGATGAAGGTGTTTAAAGGGTTGTGACAAGGGACAAAAAAATGCCCCGCGCCAGGAGGGAGAACGCGAGGCTAAGTTGTCTAAGTTGTTGCCTTACATTATAGACAGCACATCATTAAAGTCAACTAAAAAAATAAAATTAATTTAAATAATTTTTTTTAGTCTGTTTTTGTCTTAACATCAGATTATTAATCAAATAACTTCAGTGGTTTGCCGAGCTGGAGCGATTCTGTTACACTCCGGTGACTTAGTCGAAAAAGCGGATAACAATGTCATGATTTCACTAGAACCATCATCAGTTGCTGTTGACGCTACGGCTTTACGGCGGATCCGTGAAGAAAAGCGTTTGACACAACTGTACGTATCCAAGGTTGTTGGTGTTACCACCGACACCGTTTCACGTTGGGAAAACAATCGTTATCCAACCATCAGACGTGAAAATGCAGTGAAGCTCGCTGAAGCTCTTGAGGTTGAACTGGATGATATCATCAAAAAGGATGTTCAAGCTCAACCAACGCAGCACAATCACCAGCCCAGGTCTTTCATCAAAAGATTTGGGCCGCTTGCGGCTGTTATGCTGGTTGCCCTGATTGTTATCTGGGTGTTTATTTTGCAACATAAGGTTCCAACCGATCCACAATTGGAGGCCCGGCGGCTGCTACCACCTCATGTCGCCCCGGGACATGAACTCCTGATACAATTGAGTATTTCAGCTGAAACCCCGTTAAAGGGGATGATTCTTAAAGAAGAGTTCCCACCGGGGTGGCAATTTATTTCTTCTGAACCAGAAGCTGCCAGTGTTGATGTGGCGGACGGGGTTGCCAGGTGGATTTTTCGTAATCCACAAGCCCCTTTTCATGTTTACTATCGCCTTGGCGTACCTGATGATGTTCCCCTGGACAAAGTAATTACTGTTACTGGTGAGGTGATTGCCAATCCTGAGGGGCAGCAATTTGTCTTACCTGTATCTGCCGATCAACGAACCAGTATCAGACCATTTCATTGGGCCGATACCAACGCCAATTACATTATTGATGATATGGAAATTCTTATTTTCTCCGAGTTGACAGAAAACACGGCTGAGCTTGATGATGAATGGTATCTGGTAGAGCAGATCTGGCATTCAGGTTCTTATCATTGGGATGAGGTCAACTATCGTTTTGTTCCAACCCCTGCAGAAGAAAATCCAGCGCCGGCACCATCACAGGTCAATTGAATTTGACATTGGCTTGGCCTCTTTTTAGAATGCCGCAGTTGTCGATATCTCTTTATTGAACCGTTTGGCTTGACGTGAAGTCAGGAAAGAAAAAACATGGATACTGTTGTTGCCCTGATAAAAGACGAGATGCTGGCGGTTGAAGAGCAGATCAAAAACCATTTAGCCTCTGATGTCGAGCTGATCGGCCAGGTCGGACAGTACGTTCTCTCCAGTGGCGGCAAGCGCTTGCGCCCGATGCTGCTGATTTTAAGCTCGCGTTTGTGCGGATATCAGGGCGATAAACACATCGACCTGGCTGGGGTCGTTGAATTCATCCACACCGCCACCTTGCTCCACGATGACGTTGTTGATAGTGCAAGCTTACGGCGTGGAAACCGTTCGGCAAATTCGGTATGGGGAAATCAGGCCTCTGTCCTGGTTGGCGACTTTCTTTTTGCCAAGTCCTTTTCTGTGATGGTTGGTTCGGACAGCTTGCGCATTCTGAAGCTGCTGGCTGATACGACAACGCAGCTGGCTGAAGGGGAGATTCTGCAATTACTTAACACCTGCGACCTGGAGGTAGATGAAAACCGCTACCTTCAGGTTGTCCGGGATAAAACCGCCATCCTGATTGCCGCTGCCTGCCAGGTAGGTGCCGTGCTGGCAGGAGCCGAGGCAGAAAAAGAAGCCGCTCTGCGTGAATTCGGCCTGGAAATAGGAACGGCCTTTCAGCTGATGGACGATGCCCTGGATTATGTTGCAGATCAAAAAGAATTTGGCAAGGAACGTGGCCATGATCTGTTTGAAGGTAAAATGACCCTGCCGTTGATCCATGCCTACCATAGTGCATCAGCGCAAGAGTGTGCGGAAATTTCCCGCATTGTCGAAGCGGAAGAGCTGGTTGCTGAAGATCTTGATTATGTCTGTCACCTGATTGAAGAGAAGGGGGGCATTAGCTATACGCGTGGTAAAGCGTTGGAACGGATTGCACGAGCCAAAAGCTTGCTGGAAATATTTCCTGATTCACAGACACGCCAGGCGTTGTTTCATCTGGCTGACTATGTTGTTTCACGCAACAAATAATTATTTTTGATTGCGGCGCAAAAACTCACCAGTCAGAATCCTTCCAGGTAAACCTCTTCTGCTCCTTATGCTTTGTACAGACTGTGCAGATTGTGCGTAAGCGTCAACCCATCCCATCTTGCTGAGCGTCCAGCCACCGGCTAATCTGCCATCCAAGCATATTTGCAAGGGAGG
>CAZMFD010000018.1:34131-44894 GCA_964565445.1 uncultured Geobacteraceae bacterium | reverse complement strand
TTTGGTGAATTGCTCGCCCATGATCATGTCAAAACCGAGGATATCGAACAGCTGTTGGCAGAACTGGTCAACTATGCTGGCTATCACTTTGATGAAGAAGAAAAACTGATGGCCCAAAAGGCTGTTGAGCCACGGATTGCCGCACAACAGAAAGAGGATCACCAGAGTTTTCTCCAGGAAATAAGCCTGCTGCTTGAGACCGACATCAACGAAAGCGAACAGACCGGCCAATATGTATTTGATTTCCTCGTCAACTGGCTCACCTATCATGTCCTCGGTTCTGATATGTCGATGATCCGCCAACTGGTCGCCATTGATGACGGCAAAACCCCCCTTCGCGCTTATCAAGACGAAGAAAAGCAGATCGATGCCGCAACCGCCATGTTACTGCAGGCGATGAAGAATCTTTTTCACCAAGTCACCCTACGCAACAAACAGCTGGTTGCATTCAATCTGTCCCTGGAAGAGAAAGTGGCACAAAGAACCCGAGCCCTGAGTGACGCCAACGCCCACCTGGAAGAATTGGCGTCTACCGATGTTTTGACCGGATTGATGAATCGCCGGCGAGCCCTTGATGTGCTGATAATATTATGGCAAAAAGCCCTGGTGCAGGAGGTGCCTCTGGCCTGTCTGATGATTGATGCAGACGGGTTTAAGCAGATCAATGACAGCTATGGACATGATGCCGGGGATGCGGTTTTGTGTGAACTGGCCCGTGAATTGACATATGCTGTTCGTACTGATGATTTTGTCTGCCGGCTTGGCGGCGATGAATTTCTAGTGATCTGTCCGGGAACGGATCACGGCGGCGCCCTGCATCTAGCCAAGCAGGTACACCGGCGCATTTCCACCCTGAAGATTCCCGCCGGCACTGGCTACTGGCAGGGCAGCCTCAGCATCGGCGTGGCCGTACGCGACAAGGCCATGAGCAGCTACGAAGAATTGATCAAGCTCGCCGATCGCAGCGTCTATGCCGCTAAGGGGGCGGGACGCAACTGTGTCCGGAGCCTTCAGTAAAATGCCTCAAGATGGCTAACCTTCAGCCGACTATGAGTCCAACCGGCTCAAAGCCTCGATCTGTTCATGTAACTCTGACAGACTGCCGACAGTGAGCGTCGGTTCGATGCCCCAGGGATCGTACACGGCTTGCGCAGAACGACGGACCCAGGCAGCCCGCATGCCCGCAGAGATTGCCCCGATAACATCAAAGGGATTGCTGGATATCAGCCAGGCCTGAGCGCCAAAGGCCCCGGACTGACGGAGAAAATGGCAATAAACGGCCGGGTTCGGCTTAAACGACTTCAGATCATCGACACTGACAACCCCGTGAAAGAAGTTGCGCAGCCCGGCCGCAGCAAGCAAGCTTTCCACCGCTTCTGCACTACCGTTGGAAAAGGCAAACATCCGGTAGCCGGCGGCCCTCAATCCAGTCAAGGCTTCTTGCGCCTCAGCAAAGGCCGGCAGCGTGCGATAGCTTTCCAGCAGGAGTTGCTTCTGGTCTACGGTCAAATCCAGCTGGTAAGAGGTGCAGGTGTAATCAAGAGCCTGGCTGGTACAGATGGCAAAAGTCCGGTAATTCTCCATCAGCCCGCGGCGGAAGGAATATTCCAACTGCTTGTCCCGCCAGGTTTGTGAGAAGGCTCGAGCCTGATTTCCGACCAGCGGATGCAGTGTTGAAACAATTCCATTGGTGTCAATGAGGGTTCCATAAACATCAAAAGCCAGCGTTATTGGCATTATTTCCTCCGCAGTTGGGTGTAGGCAGGCATGGTACTCTACTAAGTATCTCGGGTTTATGAGTGAGCGTTTGTTGCCAGTGTTACCGTTGCGCCTCAGGGATATTTTAGGGTAGTTGCCCAGCTGCTGCAAAAACTCAGTTGGACGATACCTGACCGTACGGACTCCTTGAGAAGAGTCAACGGAAGGTACAAGAAAATAATACCGGGGATATGAGCAGGAGGCAAAAATATTATTTTTGTACTGGGTTTCTTGAAATCACCCACATTGACTGATTTCGCTTCTAAAAAGTTGCTGATATAACCTCTGGAACATTCCGACTTTTGACGTTTTGCTCTCATGAGCGTATATTGACAACCGTCTCAATTCCTTGGTGAATAAGAAATCTGTGGAATATGATTGTAAGAAGATAAGCTACCAGGAGTTTACTGGTAGGCTTGTTTTATTTGGGCTGTCTATGCGCTAGAGGGTCTAATTGCTTGGCCTGTTTCTATTGTTAGAAGGATCAAAGGAATGAAGACTGATAGTGGCCAGAGAATCGCCGAGAAAATATTTCAAATCGTTGATCTGAAAGGTAAAAAGGTTCTTGAAGTTGGCTGTGGAAACGGACGCATTTCCTCACTTTTAGCATCAAAAACAGAGCAATTCATTGCTGTCGACCCTGACCAACTAAAGATTGAAGAAGCAAAATCCAGAGATGTTAGTGTCGAATATTATGTTGGGTCAGGAGAAAATCTTGTTTTTTCCGATAAGGTCTTTGATGTCATTGTCTTTACACTGTCCCTACATCACCAGAACAGTCAACAAGCCCTCAACGAAGCAAAAAGAGTTCTTAAAAAAAGTGGTGTGATTTTGGTGATAGAGCCAACAGTTGAAGGTGAGATTGAAAAGCTATTCTCTTTGCTTGTCAACGAAGATCAAGCAAAGCTGAATACGCAAAAAGCCATTGACAATAGTGGTTTAAAAATTGAGCAGTCTCAATATTTCACTGCGAAGTGGTTTTTTGACAATATTGAAGACCTCAAAAAATCGCCCTTTGACTATTATGAAATGAAATTCGATATTCAGGTTGCCGAGAAAATTATCGGTCTGGTTGGTGAGAAAGTCAGTAGCAACCCAATCGTTATTGAGGACCTCATGATCATACAATCATTGTCAGATCCTGAAAGAACTATACACGGACACCCTGTCCCATAGGTCACCATCCACAGTACATCAAACACTCATGATTTCCAGGCCGTTGGATTTGCTCATAATGCTCTATAACTTATGCAGCTGCGTCCACTCAAAGATGTAACTCCTTGGGATCGTTAAGCAGAGCTGGATTGCAGATTTCAGAACCAGTCATTAAGGATCCCATCGCTCCTCGTCATGAAAGAGAAAAATTAGCAGATGCTTAACTCTACTATATAAATTTCTCATCCAATCTGGCAAACTATAATTCCACGGATCAGTCAGCTTATAAGTCAGGAGGTTGGAGCCGATAAAACCTGTACATTTAGAAATTCTCGATCCAGCGAGTATTGAACCATTGCTTCAAGGGTTCCATCAGGAGACCCTGTCTATGATCATCATGTTAGCAATTACCTGGTCAAATCGGGCGGTTTCAGTAAATTCAACTCTTTGATAGAGACGCTGGTTGACTAGTGTGAGCGGTGGAATCGATCCATCTGTTGTGCTAACGGGTTAAATCAACGAGCCCACTAAACCAAAAAAAAGGAAAAAGATTCTGATCATGCCGTCAATGAAGACCTTCCAGAGCGCAGCCGAAACCCTGCCACAAATCCCCCTCACGGCGGCTACCAGCTACCAGCTACAGCTGCCGGAAATGACCACGTTTGTCGACGATCAATTAAGCAATACCCCCGGCATCCTTGATTTGATCGGCGGCAATTCGCTGCAGATGATGTCCGACAACCATCGCCATCATGGCGATTTTATGGCGACCATTTTCACCCTCGGTAGTTATCAGTTGCTGGCCCAAACTCTGCCCTGGGTCTATCGGGCCTATCACAGCCGCAGATTTTCCTACGACTATTTTCCGCTCGAGCTGCGCTGCTGGATTGCTGCTGTTGAAAAATCCATGCCCGCCGAACAAAGCGGCGCCATTATCACCATCTATCAGTGGATGATCGCTCAACATGAGACCATCATCACCTTGTCACAACAGGACCTTGCTCCGTTGCCGGTGGTCGATAATCACTGGCTGGAGCATAAAAACAGCTTTAGAGCTGCGGCCCTGCGCGGCGATCATCATCTGTGCCTGAAAATTGCCGTAGACATTGTAAAAAAGCCTGAAGACATCAGTCCATTCTACCTTCAGGTGTTGCAACCGACACTTTACGAAGTCGGTACCCTGTGGGAGAAAAACAAGATCTCCGCGGCTCAGGAGCATCTGGTATCAGCGATCGTCAGCCGGGTAATGGCAACTGCGAATCTGGTGATCAGTGAACCTGTACATCTGCACGGCCGGGTTGTCGTCAGCGCCTGTGCCAATGAGTACCACGAGCTTGGCGCGCTGATGATCAGCGATATTCTGGAGCTTGATAGCTGGGATGTCTGTTATCTGGGGGCCAACGTTCCGGTGGCCGACCTGCTCGAACAACTCCGCATGGTTAAACCCGACGTGCTGGCGCTGTCGGTGACCATGACGTTCAACATCAACAAGGCTCGTGAAATCATCAAGCTCATGCGTCAGGAGCCGGAACTTGCCGCCATTAAAGTGGTTGTCGGCGGCAAAGCCTTCAGCGACAATCGCGACCTGTGGCATCACATCGGCGCTGATGCCTGTGCTGCTGATCTGGCAGAGGCACGTCAGTTGCTGCATTCTTTTCGGAAGGCATCATGATCCAACAGAAAAACTTCCATGAAAATCTGGAGTTCATCGCCACCCGACTCGACCAGTCCGATCAGATCGCTCTGGTGAACCTTGATCATGACCTGCGCATTACCGATTACAACAGTGGCTTTGGCCAGTTGCTCGAATGCCGCGGCAACCTCAAGGGCATCGACCTGAAAACCCTGCTGCTAGCGGAAAGTAGAGGATATCTTGAGACCAATCGTGCTACAAATGTCGTTGCAAAACCGGTGCCTTTGCAGCTCCATTTTATCCTCCCCGGCGGCTCATCCACCCCGCTGCAATGCTGGTTTCACAACAGCGCCGACGGCACCCTGATGTACGCAGAGCGGGCATTAATGGCCGACTCCGAAGCGCTGCGCACAGTGAGCCTGTTGAATAATCAGCTGGCCGGACTAACCCGCGAGCTCAACCGGAAAAATCGCGCCCTGCAACAAGCGCAATACAAACTTCAGTCGAAAAATGAAGAAATCGAGCATTTTGTCTCGATTGTCGCCCATGATTTCAACAGTCCCTTGATTACCATCTCATCCGTTAGCGCCATGCTCAAAAATGACATCAACAGCGGCGACACCAAGAGTGTTGAGAAAGACCTGGACTATATCAACCAGGCCGCAACCAAGCTGACGCAGCTGCTCGCGGCGCTGAAAAAAATGACCGAGATCGGCAACTCTGCAGATTCGTTGCAGACAATCACAGTCACCGAATTAATCGACACCTGCCTGGCCACCCTGTCCGGCCCGCTACAGCAGCATCATATCAAGGTGATCTCTGCCGACATCCCCTTGAGTCTGACGGGGGTCCCCCTGGAGTTGGGGCAGATCTGGCAGAACCTCATCGAAAATGCGATCAAATATATGGGCAACCAATCCTCTCCAACCATTGAGATTGGGGTCGATAATGCTCAAGGTGAAACGGAATTTTATGTGCGTGATAATGGTATCGGCATCAGTCCGGAACATGCCGAGCGGGTGTTTATGCTCTTTACCCAACTCCACAAAAACAACCCCGGCAGTGGTTTGGGACTGGCCCTGGTGAAAAAGATTGTCGACCGCTACCAGGGGCAGATCCAGGTGGAATCGCATGGTGTGGGCACGGGTAGCTGTTTCAGATTTACCCTGCCAGGGGCTGTTTCTATTGTAAAACAAAAGAGTGGATCACTATGACCCCGATTGATATTCTTATTGTCGAAGACGAGCAGGCGCATGTCTCCTTCATCCGTCGTTCCCTGCGCAATGATTCACAGGCTTTCAATATCCGTGTTGCCACGGATCTGCGCTCCTGCCGCCATGAACTGGGCCACTACCCACCGGCGATTCTGCTGCTTGACCTGAATCTGCCGGACGGCAGTGCTCTGGGACTACTTAAAGAGCTCGGCAGTGAAACCCCCTACCCGATTCTGGTCATGACCGCCGGCGGCAGTGAAGCGCTGGCTGTTGAGGCACTGAAGTCCGGGGCCCTTGATTATATTATTAAATCACCTGAAATCTTCGCGGACATGGGGCGCATTATTAAACGCGCCCTGCGCGAACGTCAGGCGCGCAATGACCATCGTCAGGCGGTGCAGGCCCTGCGGGCAAGTGAGGAAAAATACCGCCAACTGTTTCAGGAGTTCCACGGCCTGCTCAATGCCGTATCCGATAGTCTGATGCTGGTTGACCCTGACATGAACATTCTCTGGAGCAACCATTCGGCTGCGGTCGCTTTGGGAATGGAACCGGAACAGATGATCGGGCAATCCTGCTACCAGTTACTCAAGCAAAAGAATCAGCAGTGCGATGCCTGCGCCGTTGCCCAGACCATCGCAACCGGGCAAAACCAAAACAACATTGAAACCCTTGAAAACGGCGAAGTGTGGGACAATCGTGCCTTCCCGCTGTTTAACAAGGACGGCGAAATCACCAAGATTATTATCATGAAGCGCAATATCAGCGAACAGAAACGCTTGCAGGATGAGGCTGCCCGGACTTCGCGCCTGGCGGTTCTGGGGGAGCTTTCCGCCGGTGTGGCCCACGAAATCAACAACCCCAACGCCCTGATCCTCTATAATAGTGAGATGCTGCAGGGCTTTATGCAGGATCTTCTACCCTATGTTCAGGAATCAATGGCCACGGATACAGATCAATTGTTTGGTGGCCTTTCCTGCAACGATCTGATCGAAGAAATGCCACCGATGATCTCCTCAATTCAGGACTCAGCCAGACGCATCAAACAGATTGTCAACGATCTACGCGACTTTGTCCGCCGCGACCCCCTCAATGAGGACTCATTTGTCGATCTGAATCAGGTCACCGAAACTTCTGCGCGCATGGTCAGCAACGTTGCCGCCCGAGCCACCGATCACTTTATCGTTCATCTCGGCAAGGACCTGCCGGTGTTAAGCGGTGTTCAGGGGCGCCTTGAACAGGTAGTCATCAATCTGCTCATCAACGCCTGTCAGGCCTTGACCGATCGCTCACAAAAAATCACCGTGACAACCTCATGCAGTGAGAAACGTGAACAGCTTTTTCTCACCGTAACCGATGACGGCAGAGGCATCCCCGCTGATATTCTTGAACACATTGTTGAACCCTTTGTCACCAGCAAAAGACAGGAAGGCGGAACCGGTCTCGGGTTGTCAGTTTCGGCGCGGATTGTCAAGGAACACCGCGGCACCCTTCATTTTACTTCCACGTCGGGACAGGGAACAACAGCCACCCTGATGCTCCCGGCAGTGCAGGATACGACCTATGACGAATAAACAGCTGTATCCCGAATTGCCGATTTTAATGGTCGATGATGAGCCGACCTGGCTTCACAGTATGGCCCTCTCCCTCAAGGTTTCGGCCGGGATCACCAATGTCATCCGCTGCAGCGACAGTCGTGAAGCAATGGGCCTGCTGCAAGAACAACCCTGCTGCCTGGCGCTCATCGACCTCAACATGCCCTATATCAACGGTGAAAAACTGCTGGCGCAGATCAAGGAAAGCTTTCCTGACATTCCGGTCATTATTATCAGCGGGATGAATCAGATTGAAACCGCCATCCGCTGTGTCAAAGCGGGTGCTGAAGACTTTTACATCAAAACCGACGAACGCGAACGGGTTGTTTCCGGTGTGATGCGCACCCTGAAACAGAGTGAACTGCGGCGGCAGAATCGCGAGCTCGCCGAACGCCTGCTGCGCCAGGAAGAAAGCGAAGATCCGGCCTTTGCCTCGTTTCATACCTGCAGTGATAAAATGCGCGGCATCTTCTCCTATCTGCGCGCTATCGCCCGCGGCTATGAACCTATATTGATCACCGGTGAAAGCGGTACCGGTAAAGAGCTGATCGCCCGCGCACTACATCAGCTGCGCTGCCCGGAGAAACCCTGGATCGCCGTTAACGTCGCCGGGCTCGACGATATGGTCTTCAGCGACACCCTTTTTGGTCATGTCAAGGGGGCTTTTACCAGCGCGGACCAACCCCGTAAAGGGATGATTGAAGAGGCCGCTGATGGTATTCTCTTTCTCGATGAAATCGGCGATCTGGCTCCGGCATCTCAGGTTAAATTATTGCGTTTGTTACAGGAAGGAGAATACTACCCCCTCGGTAGCGACAAGCCCCGCCGGGTTCGCGCTCGGATTTTATTTGCCACCAATCAGAAACTCAAAGACAAGGTTGCCCAGGGAACCTTCCGCAAGGATCTCTACTATCGCCTCTGTGCCCATCTAATCAATATTCCACCACTACGCGAGCGCAAGGAGGATTTGCCCGTGCTGGTGAATGCTCTGGTAACTGACGCAGCGCAGAGTTTTTCCTGTATGCCGCCGCAGATCCCGCAAGGACTGCTTGATCTCTTGGCAACTCATGATTTTCCCGGCAATATCCGCGAATTACGCGCCATGGTATTTGATGCAGTGGGGCTACATCAGGAAGGGGAATTATCTACCGCGCGTTTTGAGGGTGTCATATCACCAGCGGGCAGCTTGGCCCAAGACAGTCCTGACCCCGGCGCCACATTGCCGGAATCGACAGCAACCATCATCTTCGGATCGAAATTGCCGACCATCAAGGAAGCCATCCAGGCGCTTGTTGATGAAGCGCTGCAACGCACAGCCGGGAACCAGTCAAAGGCGGCAAAAGCCCTCGGTATAACGCCCCAGGCGCTCAACAAGCGACTGAAAAACAACTGAGGAATTTTAGGTGGCTACAACCCCCCTTGCGTCCAGCCATGAGATAAGCTGATTACAACCAATCTTCCGTTGCTACCTATGTTCCTTCTTTCTCCAGGGAGAGGACTAGGGTGAGTGTGAGCATTTCAAGCCCCCTCATCCGGCTTGCAGCCACCTTCTCCCCCAGGAGAAGGGTTCAGGAGGATCACTGCTAATCAGGTGAGACAGGAATACCGAGCAGAAAAAAAAACAAAGAGAGCATTATTCTACTCACAAAATAAGCATAATCATAAACGATGCACCATACCGTCACTCCCAAGCGCTCCTGCCGGGGGTCCGGAAACAAAAAACGAACCTCAAGCTAATGCCTTTCTCTGCAACTCTCCATCTTGCGCGATACTCCGTTAGAGCCGTTAACACCGAGACACAAGAGGGGCAGCAAAAAAGCCGCGGCCGAACAACCCGGTGCTCAAATTCCAGGCATGTTTTTTGCTTATTTAAAAGAGGTTGTTTTCTTAGCGACCTAGTTTTGCAGGCGGCAGTATCAATGATGCTAACCTGCCGCTGCTGTCATCATTTCATACAAGGAGGTACATATAATGATGGTACAACTCGACGAAAAAATTGAGCCCGTTTATCAGGAAGTTCTGGCCCGTAACCCCGGTGAAGTTGAATTTCACCAAGCCGTTCGCGAAGTTCTCGAATCCCTCGGTCCGGTACTGGTCAAAAACCCCGGCTTTGCCCACCACAAAATTATCGAGCGCATCTGCGAACCGGAGCGCCAGATTATCTTCCGGGTGCCGTGGATGGACACCCATGGCCGCGTTCAGATCAACCGTGGCTTCCGGGTTCAATTCAACAGCGCCCTCGGCCCTTATAAAGGCGGTTTGCGCTTTCACCCTTCAGTCTACCTGGGAATTATCAAGTTCCTCGGCTTTGAGCAGATCTTTAAAAATGCCCTGACCGGATTACCGATTGGTGGCGGCAAAGGCGGTTCCGACTTTGATCCCAAAGGTAAAACCGATGGTGAAATCATGCGCTTTTGCCAGAGCTTCATGACTGAACTGCAGCGCCACGTTGGTGAGCATACCGATATTCCTGCCGGCGACATCGGTGTCGGTGGCCGTGAAATCGGCTACATGTTCGGCCAGTACAAGCGTCTTAACAACCGCTGGGAGGCCGGCGTGCTGACCGGCAAAGGGCTCAACTGGGGGGGATCGCTGGTCCGTACCGAAGCCACCGGTTACGGCACCGTCTTCTTTGTTGACGAAATGCTTAAAGCCCGCAAAGACACTTTCGACGGCAAAACCTGCGTCGTCTCCGGTAGCGGCAACGTTGCCATCTACGCTATCGAAAAAATTAATCAGCTCGGCGGCAAGGTGGTTGCCTGCTCCGATTCCAACGGCTACATTGTCGATGAAAAAGGAATCGACCTCGAACTGGTCCAGCAGCTCAAGGAAATCGAGCGCCGCCGCATCAAGGACTACACCAGCTACCACAAACACGCACGCTTCATTGAAAAAGGGAGTATCTGGGATATTCCTTGCCAGGTAGCCCTGCCCTGCGCGACCGAAAACGAGATTAACGGCAAGGACGCCAAAACCCTGGTGAAAAACGGCTGCATTGCTGTTGGTGAAGGCGCCAACATGCCGACCACCCCGGAAGGCATCAAGGTGTTCCAGGAAGCCGGTATTGCCTACGGCCCCGGCAAGGCCGCCAACGCCGGTGGGGTTGCCACCAGCGCCCTGGAAATGCAGCAGAACGCCTGTCGCGACTCCTGGACCTTTGAGCACACCGAGGATCGCCTCCAGGACATTATGCAGAACATCCACAACGATTGCTTCGAGACCGCAGAGGAATACGGCGCACCGGGCAACTATGTTCTCGGTGCCAACATTGCCGGTTTCACCAAAGTCGCCAGAGCGATGCTGGCGATGGGACTGGTGTAAAATTCTGAATACAGAAGATAGAATTTAGAATACAGAATACTGCAAAAAGCCCGGTCTTAGAGCCGGGCTTTTTCGTATTTACCCACT
>CAZMFD010000018.1:4493-34031 GCA_964565445.1 uncultured Geobacteraceae bacterium | reverse complement strand
CCTACCCCTGCTGCCCCTCAAAACACACCAGTTCCTGCGCTACGACATCGGCCATCAGGCGCATGCCGGATTCCGGCACGCGACAGACCTTGACTACTGACCTGTAGTGACCGCTGGAGGGAATCAATCCAGCCAATGCATTGGGACGATCCTGCAGCCAGGCGCGGTTGAAGGCGCACCCCTGGTGTTCTGGGAACAGGGCCAGGTAGAAGATATCGGCTTCAACCAGATCCTGAAAAAAGTGGGAGCCAAAGGAAAGTTCCGGCATCAAACCACCGGAGGGGAATGCCACCTCGACCAGGGCGGTGAGATTGCTGATCTCCGAAAAGGACACCGGCACCCCGAGGGAGGGCGTCGTCGTACCCCAACGGCCGGGACCGATGAGCATGGTACGCCCCTCCGGCTCACGACCGGCAATACGTCGATTCAGGCGCCCGATCAGGCGCGCTACCTCGTATTTTTCCGACAACGGCAGGCGCAGATATTCAGAGGGGTCAATCCAGATAATCCAGTCAAGCGCATGGGAGACATTCCCGCCCATAAAATTACCCCTTGAGCGAATCAGCACCCTGTCATCGCCAATATCCTGAGGAATTTCGAGGCTCGATTCAGCACCCCGGGTCTGCAGCGGGCGACACTGCACCACATCGATCTTGACCGTACGATCGGCGGTAAAGTTGGCGGTAAATTCGACATCCACCGGATAGCCGTAAGCCTGTTCGATGGTTTTGAGCAAGCGCTGCATCAGGGGTGCGAAATCACTCTGCTCGAGAAAATCATCGAAGGTCAGCATCCAGACGTTGGCAACCTTGCGCCCCCGATCTTGCAACAGCCTGATGGTCTCTTCGTCACGTACAGCATAGCGATCCCAGGGGATACCGAGATCTTCCTGGGCAAGATTATACAGCGACAGGGTCTGCAAACTGTTGTCGTTGATGTTGAGCAGGTCGATATCGCGCTGGGAAAACCGGCGGACATCCTCAAAACCCTTATGCTGCCGCCGCGCCGGCGCATCAAGGGCGACCACGCGCGGATAGTCGACTTCGGAACGGTCAACAGCACGGGTTCCCATCCCCACGACCAGACGCAACATCCCGGCCCGGGGATCCATCTCCTTATCCCAGACGAAGGTATTATATGACACCCCGACCCCGGCCAGTTCCGGCATATAATAGTGCTTGCGATAGGAACCGGACACGCGCTGGATCAACAGCGCCATCTGCTCATCCTTTTTATCGAGACCGCGCTGCAGGCGATAGGTCAGAGCGTCCTCACTCATAGAACTGGCAAACACCTTGCGGATGGCGTTTTCCAATGCTTCGAGGCGCTCATCCGGCCCCCCCTGATTAACGCAGAAAAAGCTGTCGTACTTACCCGCAAAAGCATTACCGAAGCCATCTTCGAGCAATGAACTGGAGCGCACAATGATCGGATACTGGCCGTAATATTCGAGCATCTGCTGAAATTCCTCACGAATTTCGTCCGGGAAACTACCCGCCAGCATCTTCTCGCGCAGCTCGGCAGCAACGCTGAAATAGCCTGCTTCGGCCTTCTGCTGCATAAACAGCTGCCAGAGATTATTGTGCACGATGTAGGAATAATACACGTTAGAACCGACATAGTAAGAATCGTGTTTTTCGAGATGATGATCCCAATCAAAGCTTTCATCGCGGCGGAGGATATTGTGGGCCAGCAACATGCCGACAGCTTTGCCACCAATAAAGCCGGTACCGATAATGCGTGATTTGATATCGAGCAGATCGGACAGCCTGAAGTATTCACGCGCCAGCTCCAGCATCCGCTCCTCACGGGCGAGGACATGACGACAGAGGTGGCGCACCATAGTGTCGCGATCAGAACCGGAACCATTCTCGCGACACAGATCTTCCGCGTCCATAAACAGCCGGTGCCAGTGATCAATCTGGCGCCGACCGCCGTTGGCGGTACGCTCTGCCAACGACTTGTAGAGCCGGGTTGATTCAAAACTGTTGGTCAAGGGAATAAAGCGCTCACCGATCTTATGGTGGGGCAGAAACATGGTCGGCGAATGGCGCTGCCAGACCTTGAGAGGCTGAATGTGAAAATGGTCTTCGTGGCTGAAGACATCAATCAGCACCTGGGTGGTATTGCGGATCTGTTCAACCGTGCGGAAGGCATGACGGCTGCGGATCAGGGCAAAATAGGCAACGGTATCAAGATCAAACAGATAGGGGCAGGTAATACGGAAAAAATTGCCGATCATATGATCGGTGGCCCAGGCCGAAAGCAGCTCGGAGAGGCAGTCAAAAACATAGAAGGCCTCCTTGCCCTGGGCGGTAATGACCTGATAAACCTGACTGGCAAAAGGCTCAAAACCTTCTTTCGGATCGATCTGATGGATCTTGATCTGGGGCGATTCAGCCAGCAGCGGCAAATGGTCACCAAAGCGCATGTAGTTGATAGCACGACCATCGCCCAGCGCTTGCTCGACAAAGGGCTGGACAAAATAGCGGTAATCATCGATCGATTCAACCTTAAGCACGACATTATCACCAATGCGCAAGCCATCGAGAATAGCATCCAGTTCGGCATAGCCCGTCGATACCCGCTGTGACTTACCCATAAACCCATCTCCTGTTGGTGGCAATCATATGATAATTTTCAAATTGCTGTTTTTATAGCACACACTCAAGTAAACTGCGTACTGTTTCAGCCGGACCCAAGCCGGATCAAGGGCGCTGATCCGACTTGAGTGCCGGAGACTGCTGACTTCTGCATCTTTTCCGGACACTGTGCACACTTTTTGCATTAGACATTCTCTTGCGTCCAGACTTCAAGCAACGATCAATGACATCGCAACCGCTGCGATTTGCACTGCCCCAGCAAAGGATAAGCTTTTGATGAACCCAGCAGAAAAATTCCGTGACAACTGTGGCTTCGGCCTGCTGGCCCAGATCGATAACCAGCCGAATCATCAACTCCTGAAAGACTCGATCAAGGCCCTCAAACGCATGATGCATCGCGGTGCCATTGCCGCTGACGGCAAAACCGGCGACGGTTCCGGGCTGCTCTGTTCGATGCCGGTCGGCTTTCTCAACAAAGTGGCAGATGAGCAGGAAATCTCCCTGCCGGAGCAGTTTGCCGTGGCAGTGATATTCACCCGCGACCCGAAAAAACAGCTGCCGGCATTTGAAAAACTGTGCAGCAGAAACGACCTGCAGATCCTCTTCACCCGCGAGGTTCCGGTCAACACCGACGCCCTCGGCGAATACGCCCTGAGCCGACTGCCACAGATTTTCCAGGTTTTTGTCGTCCCGGCAGCGCTGATTGCCACCCGCCGCCTTGATGCCCTGCTCTACCTGACCCGCAAAGAGGTGGAAAAACAATTTGCCGACGACCCGAATTTTTACATCCCCAGCTTTTCACGCACCCTGATCAGCTACAAAGGGCTGGTCATGCCGACCTATATCGAAACCCTGTTTCCCGATCTGATGGATCCCGATTTCGAGATCACCTTTGCCCTGTTTCATCAGCGTTTTTCCACCAACACCCTGCCCCAATGGAAGCTTGCTCAACCCTTACGAGCAATTGCCCACAACGGCGAGATCAATTCAATCCAGGGCAACCGCTTCAAGGCGCGCTACAAGTTCACCAATGCCCGCAGCACGGTTTTTACTGACGACGAGATCGCACGGATCATGCCGCTGCTCGAAGAGGGGGTCAGTGACAGCGCCAGCCTCGATAATATGATTGAGTTCAAGCTGGCCAACGGTGTCGATTTCTTCAAAGCGATCCGCGGGCTGGTACCACCGGCGCGCCACAATGTCGCCAATATGCCGGCTAAACTGCGCGCTTTTTATGAATACACCTCCGGCGCCTATGAGCCCTGGGACGGGCCTGCGGCTATCAGCCTGACCGATGGCCGTTACATCGGCTGTGTCCTTGATCGTAACGGTCTGCGTCCGGCAAAATATATCATCACCACTGATAACCGCCTGCTGATCAGCAGCGAGTATGGGGTCATCGACACCCCGGCGGAGATGGTCCGTGAGCGGGGCCGCCTGCAGAGTGGCCAGATGATCGCTGCCGACCTCAACTCCGGGCAGATCTTCTACACCCGCGATATCGACCGCTACCTGATGGAGTCACAGCCTTACAATCAATGGCTGACCGAGCATACCTACTATCTGCAGGAGTTTATCGGTCGCCAGTTCTGCGAGGATAAGGACTACCGCTATCCTGATCTGGAAACCACCCAGCGTTATCACAATATTACCTCGGAGGTCATGGATCTGATCATCCGCCCGATGATGGCCGACGGTAAGGAACCGGTCGGCTCCATGGGGGACGATACGCCCCTGGCCGCTTTTTCCGATCAACAACGTAACTTTTGCGACTTTTTCAAACAAAAATTTGCCCAGGTCACCAATCCACCCATCGACCCCTTGCGGGAAAAAGCGGTGATGTCGACCACCATCGGTTTCGGCGGTATCGGTAACCCCCTGATCGAAACCAAGAGCCGCGCCATGCGCTTAAAGAGTGTATCGCCCTTTCTTTCGTACGAGATCTATCATTCCCTGCTGACCTTTGGTGATCCTCAGCTACCGCGCTTTGAAGCCTGCTACAAATACCGGATTTTCCATACCGACTTTCACAGCGATCTGCAAACCACCCTGCACCAACTTGCCGAGCAGGTTCTGGAGGCGGTGAACAACGACGGCGTACGCATCGTCATTCTTGATGACCGCGTGTTGAACCAAAAGAGCAAACTGATCCCCATGGCGATGGCCATCGGCTACATCAACCGCCAGCTGCTGAAAACCAATCTGCGCCAGCATGTCAGCCTGGTGGCGGTGACTGGTGAAGTGATCGACCCTCACGCCGCGGCGGTACTGATCGGTTATGGTGCTATTGCCATTTACCCCTGGCTGCTCTATGCCAGCGCCCTCGCTCTCGGTGAAAAGCGCAACCAGCCGCCGCGGGAACTGCGTAAGGCGTTACAGAATGTTTATCAGGCGCTGAACAAGGGGATTCTCAAGATCATGTCCAAAATGGGGATCAGCACCGTGTCGAGTTATCGCAACGCCGCCCTGTTTGACATCATCGGCCTTTCCCATGGGATTGTTGATGTCTGTTTCAAAGGCTCGCCGCTGCTGCTGCCGGGGCTTGGTTTCCAGGAGATTGAAGAGCGCATCGATAAGGTCCACCGCAAGATCTTTGTCGAATCCTACATGATGCCCGTCTACCCCCTCGAGATCGGCGGCTACTATCGTGACAACCCGGGGTTTGAGTATCACGATTTCAACTCCTGGCATGTCACCCAGCTCCATCGTTTTGCTGAAAACCGCAACCGTGAAGAATATCTGAAATTCCGCTCGATGATCGACAACCGTGGCATCAGGTACGTGCGTGATGCCCTCGGCTTCAAAAGCCCGCACTCCCCCGTGCCGATTGAACAGGTGGAACCGGTTGCAGCCATCACCTGTCGTTTTGATTCCGCCGCCATGTCGTTAGGGGCGCTGTCGCCGGAAGCTCACGAAGCCCTGGCCGAGGCGATGAACCACCTGGGTGGCCGTTCCAACTGCGGCGAAGGGGGGGAAGATGCAGCGCGCTTTAACACCAACCGCAACAGCCGCATCAAGCAGATCGCTTCAGGGCGTTTTGGCGTTACCCCCGGTTATCTGCGCAGTGCCGAAGAAATCCAGATCAAGCTCGCCCAGGGCGCCAAGCCCGGAGAGGGCGGGCAGTTGCCCGGTGAAAAGGTCAGCCCGCTGATTGCGCGCCTGCGTTTCACTATTCCCGGGGTAACCCTGATTTCTCCACCGCCACATCATGATATTTACTCGATTGAGGATCTGGCCCAGTTGATCTTTGACCTCAAACAGATCAACCCCAAGGCAAAAATCAGCGTGAAGCTGGTCTCTACCGAAGGAGTCGGCACTATTGCTGCCGGCGTCGCCAAGGCGAACGCTGACAAGATCGTCATTTCCGGCCACGATGGTGGCACCGGCGCGGCTCCTTTAAGTTCCCTCAAATATGCCGGCAACCCCTGGGAGTTCGGCCTGAGCGAAGCCCATATCAGCTTAAAGGCCAACAATCTGCGCGAGTTGGTCTCCCTGCAGACCGATGGCGGCATGAAAATCGGCCGTGATGTGGTCAAGGCAGCCATGCTCGGTGCCGAAAGTTATGGCTTCGGCACCCCGCTATTAGTGCTGCTCGGCTGCAAGCTGCTGCGCGTCTGTCACCTCAATCGCTGCACCGTCGGCATTGCCACCCAGGATGAAAACCTGCGCTCCCATTACATCGGCACCGTCGGGAAGGTCGTCAGCTACCTGGAAAACGTCGCTGAAGATGTGCGTGAAATCCTTGCGGTGCTGGGCTTCCGCTCCCTCGAAGAGGTCATCGGCCGCTGTGACCTACTGGAAAAACTCGACACCCCATTGCTTAATCATTTTGATTTTTCGGAGATCCTGCACCAGGTCGACGGCGGCAATGTGCGTACCCGCGACAACCCCCCCTTTGATGACAACAGCTTTGAAAAAGAGCTGCTTAAGGAAATTTATCCGGTGATCAAAAATCCGCTGACCGAAATGGTTGCGGAACGCGACATCAGCAATGTCAACCGCAGCTTCGGCACCCTGATCAGTGGCGAGATTGCCCGCTTTTACGGTGACACCGGGCTGCCCAAAGAGGCATTGACCATCAGGTTACGCGGGGTTGCCGGCCAATCCCTCGGCGCTTTCCTGTCCGAAGGGATGTCGATATTCCTGCGCGGAGTCGGCAACGACTACGTCGGCAAGGGGATGCACGGTGGACGCATTATCATTATCCCTGAAGTTTACCAGGCGGGCGCTTCAGCGGTCGGCAACACCTGCCTTTATGGGGCCACCGGCGGCAAACTCTTTGTTGCCGGCACTGCCGGTGAGCGCTTTGGCGTGCGAAATTCCGGCGCCCTGGCGGTGGTTGAAGGAACCGGTGATCATGCCTGCGAATATATGACCGGTGGTACTGTCGTCGTCCTCGGCGAGACCGGGATCAACTTCGGTGCCGGCATGACCGGCGGCGCTGCTTTTGTCTACGACCGCAGCAAGAACTTTATCGATCGTCTCAATCAGCAGCTGGTGGTCGCGCGGCGTATCGATGTCGATGAAGACAACGAGGGTCGGCTCTACTTGAAGAGCATCCTGATCAGTTATTACAACCGCACGGCGAGCCCGGTTGCCAAAGCGGTCCTCGACGATTTCCGCGAGGAGCTGGCCTATTTCTGGATGGTCACCCCCAAGGACATGAAAGCACCGCTTAATCCGAAAGAAGGGGATTAATCTATGCAGAGTTTTACCGAAACCGGCCGCCAGGAGCCGGAAAAATTTGAAGCCACCCAGCGGCTGCAGAACTTTGACGAGATCTACCGTTTTTTCACCAGCCGCATGGTTCGCAAGCAGTCGGAGCGCTGCGTTCAGTGTGGCGATCCTTTTTGCGCCACCATCGGCTGCCCATTGCAGAACTACATCCCCCAATGGCTTGAGGCCATCGCCGACCGCGACCTGGAGCGGGCTTTCCGTCTGTCCAACGAAAGCTCCCCGTTTCCCGAGATTCTCGGCCGCATCTGTCCCCAGGGGCATCTGTGCGAGGGCGCCTGCACCCTGGATGACGGCTACGGGGCCATCACCATCGGGGCCATTGAGGCGACCATCACTGACCTCGCCTTTGACGCCGGGATGCAACTGCCCTTCCCGGGGGTACGCCACAACACCCGTATCGCTATTGTTGGCTCCGGTCCAGCGGGCATCTCCTGCGCCCATTTCCTGTTGCGCGCCGGTATCGGCGTGACCATGTACGAGCAGGCAGAACATGCCGGTGGTCTGCTGACCTACGGTATTCCCGGTTTCAAACTGGACAAAAAAATCGTCTCCCGACGCTTTGACCTGCTTCAGCAGGCCGGTCTGGAGATGCATTTGAGCCAACAGATTGGCAAACAGGTCTCTTACCCGCAACTGATCGACGATTACGATGCGATATTCGTCGGCATCGGCGCCACAAAAGGTCGCAAGGCCGGCATCGTCGGTGAAGATCTGCCGGAAGTCATGCTGGCGATGGACTATCTGATCGCAAAGCAGCAGCAACTGTTCGGCAAAACCGCCGATCCGCGTTTTATGATGCAAGGCAAACGGGTTGTAGTTGTCGGAGGCGGTGATACCGCCATGGACTGCCTGCGCACTGCGCTGCGCGACGGTGCCGAAGAGGTCACCTGCCTCTATCGCCGCGACGAAGCCAACATGCCGGGCAGCCACAAGGAATTTCAGAATGCCGTCGAAGAAGGGACCATTTTTGACTTCAACGTCAGCCCGCGGGAAATCCGCCGCGAAAGCACCGGTCTGCTCTGCATCGAGGTAGAACAGACGCGGCTGACAGAAAAGGACGCCGATGGTCGCCAGCGCGTCGAAATCATCCCCGACAGCGCCCATTGCATCGCCGCGGATATCGTCATCCTTGCCCTCGGCTTTGATGTCACCCCGGTTACGGAACTGACAGAGATGGGGGTTACTTGTAATCGCTGGGATCAGCTGGAGATTGATCCGGCCAGCGGCTTGACCAGCCACCCCAAGGTCTACGCCGGGGGTGACTGCTTCCGTGGTGCTGATCTGGTGGTTACCGCAGCTGCCGACGGGCGCCGTGCTGCCCTGGCGATGATGCGCCGCTTTCTCGGCTGACAGCCGATTTCTGTTGACCGATTCCTGGCATCCGACTCTTTTATCCTGTATTCTTTTATTCTGAATTCCATAGTCTGAGTTCAGAATTCTGATGTTGCTTACAGGAGGCCCGATGGCAGTTCGGACATCTACTTGGTCTCGATTCTTCTTGCGCCTGGGCGGCTGTCTGTTCCTCTGGTGGGTGCTGACCGGTGGTTCGCCATCCTCCTGGATCATCGGCGTGCCGACCATCGCTCTGGCCCTGTGGTTCATGGGCACGGCCCCACAGACACCCCCCCGGTACCTGTCCTTTGTCGGTCTGATTCACTTTATCCCCTATTTTCTCTTACAATCTGTGCGCGGCGGCATCGACGTCGCCCGCCGGGCCTATTCACCGGCACTTCCCCTTGATCCACAGATCATCGATTTTCCCTTAAAACTCCCTGTCGGCCATGCGCAGATTTTTTTTATCAACAGTGTCAGCCTGCTACCCGGCACCCTGTCTGCCGACCTTAACGGCACAACTCTCAAGGTGCATGTTCTTGACCGGCAGGTTGATCCACGGCTGAATCAACTTGAAAGCCAGGTTGCCCGTCTCTTTAAATACGATTTAAGGAGCCACTAATGACGGATCTCTATCTCGGCGTCGCCCTGTTTCTGTTACTGACCATCGCCATCGGCCTGGTGCGGGTATTGCGCGGACCAACCGCTACCGACCGGATGCTCGCTGCCCAACTGTTTGGCACCACGGCGGTAGCTATCCTGCTGTTGCTCGGTCAGGCCAGTGGGAATAGCGCCATCTGGGATGTTGCTCTGATCTTTGCCCTGTTGACCGCTGTCGCTGCAGTAACTTTTGTACGCCGGAAAGACGTGGATACGGCAACAGAAACAAAAACGTGACTGTTGTTGCTACCAGGCCTCTTAGTGACTTAAAAACAAAGGAGCGCGATGTTACTTTCTGATCTGCTAACCGCACTACTGTTGTTCTGTTCTCTGCCTTTTTTCCTTGCCGGCACCCTCGGGCTGTTGCGTTTTCCTGACCTCTATTGCCGTCTGCATGCCCTGACCAAAGCCGACAATCTCGGCCTTGGCCTGGTGGTCCTGGCACTGATGATTCAGGCTGACAGCTGGCAGGTCGTCATCCGCTTGCTGCTGACCTGGCTGTTGATATTGGTTGCCGGCGCCACAGTGGCCCACCTGATTGCACGTAAGGCGCAGCAGGACGGGCATCAACCGTGGCGACACTGACGATGGAACTAACCCTGATATTCGATCTGATTCTGCTGTTCACCCTGATCAGTATGGCCTGGCTGCTGCTGGCCAGCACCGATCTGTTCCGCGCCGTGGTACTGTTTATTGCCTTTGGATTACTCCTGTCCCTGGCCTGGGTGCGCTTGGGTGCAGCCGACGTCGCCCTGGCTGAAGCGGCTATCGGTGCCGGCATTACCGGGGCCCTGCTGCTGGTCGGCCTTGGCCGCCTGGGCTCAGCTGAGCGCTGCCGCTTCACTCGCGTACCCCTCACCTTTTTGCAACGTCTTTCGGCACCCCTGCTGATCGGCATAATGATTCCTTCGATTACCTTGATCCTGGTGCTTGAATTACGCCTGCTCGCCGACGTCGCTCCCGGCCAACAGGGGCTGGTCAACGCCCTGCTCGACATCAGCGGTAGCGGTCACGGGGTAACGGCGGTACTGATGAACTTTCGCGCCTGGGATACCCTTCTGGAAAAAGGAGTGCTACTGCTGGCGCTTATTACCATCTGGTCCCTCGACCAGGCGCGCCCGCTGGTTCACGAGGATGAGATATCACCCCAATTAACCGGGCTTGCCCGGCTGCTGCTGCCGATAGTGATCATCGTTGCCGGTTTTGTCTTGTGGCAGGGGGCTCACGCCCCCGGTGGCGCGTTTCAAGCCGGAGCTCTGCTCAGTGCCGGCATTCTCCTGGCGACCCTGGTTGGCTATACCCTTCCGGCACGCCGGCAGAGACTGTCACTGCGGCTGTTGCTGACGGCCGGTTTCTGGGTTTTTCTGCTGATCGCCGCCACCACCCTGCTGACCTCGGGCTATCCCCTGAGCTATCCGCAGCCCCTGGCCGGCGGCCTGATTCTACTGATTGAGCTGGTCGCCACTGCCTCCATCGCGACAATATTGGCCGCCGTCGTCGTTGGTGGCCACCCCCCTGACAATCTCTCGGTCCCAGAAGATGACTCCTCAGCGTCACCAAAGAAGAGGCGAAAATGAGTATGGCACTACTCTATGCCGGCAGTGGCATCATCCTGTTCTCCATCGGCCTGCATGCCCTGCTGGTACGCCGCCACCTGTTGCGTAAAATTCTCGCCGCCAACATCATGGGCAGTGGAGTTTTTATGGTATTTATTGCCATGGGTGCGCGCGGCGACGCCGGGGTTGCCGACCCGGTACCCCAGGCCATGGTGCTGACCGGCATCGTTGTTTCTTTGTGTTTTACCGCCGTGGCCATTGTCCTTGCAGTCAGAATCAATCACCTCACCGGTTGCACTACCCTGGCTATCGATGAGGAGTCTGCCATTGACTGAGCTGATTGTGCATCAACATTGGTTTTTGTGGATGACCCTGCTCCCCCTGGGGGCAGCGGTTGCCACTTTTCTGGCGCCGCGGCAGGCGCGCTGGATCGGCTTCACCACCGCCCTGCTGCTTCTCCTTTGTGCCCTGCTAGCCATCGCGGCTGCGATCATCAGCAAGGCCCAAACCATCACCGCCGGCAACTGGTCGACCCCGTTGGGAATTGAGCTGCGCGCTGATGGTCTCGCCCTGGTGATGCTGGCGATTACGGCTCTGGTCGGCTTTATTATCAGCTGCTATGCTCTGAGTTATTTTCCTGCACGGGGTCATCATCAGAGCCGGACACACTATTTCTGGCCCTTGTGGCTGTTTTTGTGGGGCGGCTGCAATGCCCTCTTTATTTCCGCCGATCTGTTTAATCTTTACGTCACCCTTGAACTGGTGACCCTGGCTTCGGTGGCTCTGATCGCCCTGGAGGGGGGGAAAGCAGCTCTGGCCGCGGCACTGCGCTATCTCTTTATCGGCCTGCTCGGATCCCTGGCCTATCTGCTTGGCGTTGGTATTCTTTACGCTACCTATGCAACGGTAGATATCGCCCTGCTTGGCGACATGCTCAGCGCAACCCGCCTCAACCACGCGGCCATGTCCCTGATGGTCGCCGGACTGGTCCTCAAAAGCGCCCTTTTTCCCCTGCACTTCTGGCTCCCCCAGGCCCACGCCAAGGCACCGGCGCCAGTCAGCGCAGTGCTTTCCGCTCTGGTGATCAAGTGCGCCTACGTGATTCTGCTGCGGCTGTGGTTTGAGGTTTTTCCAGCCCTTGAAACGATTGCCGTCGGCCATCTGCTGGGGCTGCTTGGCTCGCTGGCGATTATCTGGGGATCGCTGATGGCACTGCGTCAGGAACGCCTGAAACTGCTGATCGCCTATTCTACTGTCGCCCAGATCGGTTATCTGTTTCTGGTCTTCCCCCTCGCCCGCTCCCAAACCATGGCCGCTGCCTGGGTCGCTGGAGTGTTGATGATGATGGCTCATGCCTGCGGCAAGGCCGCCATGTTCATGGTCGCCGGCACCATCCACCACACCGCCGGTTCCGACCGGATTTCGCGCTTGGCCGGCGCCGGCGGTCCCATTGGCGTGCTGGTAGTGGTTTTTACCCTCGCTGCGACCACCATCATCGGCCTGCCACCGAGCGGCGGCTTTTTTGCCAAGTGGTTGTTCATCAACGCCGCCCTGGTCACTGGCCAGTGGTGGTATCTGCCAATCATCCTCAGCGGCACCCTGCTGGCCGGCGCCTATATCGCCCGGGTGCTGGGGTGGGCCTTTCTTGATGTCAAACGCAGCAGCTATCCGGTGATTCCCTGGGTGATGAAGTGGCCACCACTGGTGCTCTCGGTCATCGCCCTGCTGTTCGGCCTGATCGCTTTTGAACCGGTGCAGATTGCCTTGATTGGGGCTCCGGTCAGCACCGGGGTGCTGGTGGAGTTGAGGCCATGAACGACCTGATTCTGTTGGCCATCCTCCTCAGCTCGCTCCTGCCCGGCCTGATTATTTTCACCCTGCCGGAAGAAAGTGTCCGCCTGCGGACCACCCTCAACCTGACCGGTGCGCTGCTTAAGTTGCTGCTTGTCGCGGTGCTGTTTCTGCGCGTGGCCCAGCGTGAATATGCGGAATTACGCTTACCGCTGCTACCCGATATGGAACTGGTGTTGCGAGCTGACGCCCTGTCCCTGCTGTTCTTAACCCTGTCGGCGTTTCTCTGGTTCCTGACCACTATCTATGCCATCGGTTATCTCGAAGGCTCGCCGCACCGCAGCCGCTTTTTCGGTTTTTTCAGTCTCTGCGTTTGTGCCACCACCGGCATTGCCCTGTCCGGCGACATGGTGACCTTCATCATATTTTATGAAGCACTGACCATTTCCACCTATCCGTTGATCGTTCATCGCGGCACCCCGGCTGCCCTGTCAGCCGGGCGTGTCTATCTGTCCTACACCCTGAGCGGTGGAGTTGTGCTGTTTTTTGCTACGGTCTGGTTACGTTCCATTGCCGGGCCCCTTGATTTCACCTCAGGTGGGGTTGTTTCCGGCCTTGATCCGGCACTGTATGGCAGTCTCAGCATTATTTTTGCCCTGCTGATTCTCTCCCTGGGGGTCAAGGCCGCCCTGGTGCCCCTGCACATCTGGCTGCCCAGCGCTATGGTAGCACCGGCACCGGTCAGTGCCCTGCTTCACGCCGTTGCCGTCGTCAAAGCCGGGGCCTTCGGGATTATCCGGGTGATTCATGATATCTTTGGGCTCGATTTCAGTATCAAACTGAACCTGCTCTTCCCTCTGGCGCTGCTGGCCGCTTTTACGATTATCTATGGTTCTATCCGGGCCTTGAGCCAGAACGATCTGAAGCGCCGACTGGCCTTTTCTACCGTCAGTCAGGTGTCCTATATTCTCCTCGGGGTGGCCATGGCGACCCCGCTGGCGACTATTGGTGGAATGGTGCATCTGGTGCATCAGGGGGTGATGAAAATTACCCTGTTTTTCTGCGCCGGCAACCTGGCGGAAACCCTCGACATCCACAAAATCGACGAAATGGACGGCGTCGGACGCCGTATGCCCTGGACCATGACCGCCTTTACCATTGGAGCGCTGGGAATGATCGGCCTGCCACCCCTGGCCGGCTTTATCAGCAAATGGTACCTGGGTCTCGGCAGTCTGGCTGCCGGGCAACCCTGGATTATTGTTGTTCTGATCGCCAGTACCCTGCTCAATGCTGCCTATTTTCTGCCGATACTGCACCGCGTCTGGTTTGTTGAGCCGCGTCAGGACTGGCCCCCCTCGACCCTGTACAGTGGCCGTGAAACCACCTGGGCGTTGCTGGCACCGCCACTGGTCACCGCGATTCTGGTCATTTTACTGGGCATCCTCGCTCACAGCGTTGGCAGTCCCCTGTACTGGGTTGAATTGATTGCCGCGCGAGAGGATGGCCTATGAGTGCGCCGGTTACCATGGCCATCCTGCTAGGGGTACCATTGCTCCCCCTGCTGTTGGTCGGCGCGTTGGCGGCCGCGCGGTTACGACGCCTGGCACTCAGTATTGCTCCCTTTGCAGCCCTTCCCGGGCTGGTTCTGGCGCTGTTGCCGGGGTCAGAAACGGCGGTCGCGATCCCCTGGCTGCTGATCGGCACCCATCTGGGGGTTGATGATACCGGACGGATTTTTCTGCTGTTAACCGCCCTGTTGTGGCTGGCGGCGGGCCTTTACGCTGGTGGCTACAGCAAAAATTCCCCGCAGCGAGCGCGTTTCTGGATCTTTTTTCTGCTCTGTATGAGCGGCAATTTAGGGCTTACTCTGGCTCTTGACATGATCAGCTTTTACCTCTTTTTTACCCTGATGAGCTTTGCCGCGTACGGCCTGATTATTCATGACAACACCCCTTTTGCATTGCGTGCCGGAAAAATCTATCTGTGGTTGGTGATCATTGGGGAAGTGCTGCTGTTCGTCGCTTTGCTGCCGGCAGCGCGAATGACAGATTCCCTGCTGATGAGCGATGTTACCAAAGCTCTCGCCAACGCCGATGCCACATCCTTGATTCTCGGCCTGCTAATCGTCGCCCTGGGAATCAAGATCGGAATAGTGCCCTTGCATTTCTGGTTACCACTGGCCCATCCGGCAGCACCGATCCCGGCCAGCGCCGTGCTCAGCGGCGCGATGATCAAGGCCGGCCTGCTTGGTCTGTTGCGCCTCTTCCCGTTAGGCTCGACAAACCTGCCCGGTTGGTCGGCGACATTGATCAGCCTGGGACTGCTGATGGCTTTTTTCGGGGTGGTGATGGGGCTTTTGCAAAACCAGCCAAAAACCCTGCTGGCGTACTCGAGTATCAGCCAGATCGGCTTTCCTCTGATGGCTATCGGGCTGGGGTTGGCCGCCCCGCAGCAATGGCCGTTACTGGCACCCGTTGTAGGGTTTTACGCCCTCCACCATGGTTTGGCCAAAGGCGCGCTGTTCCTTGGCGTCGGCCTGACCGGTCATCTCAATACCCCCACCCTGATGCGTTATGTCACCCTCGCCGGACTCCTGCTGCCGGCTCTGGCGCTGTCTGGCGCCCCTTTCACCAGCGGTGCCCGCGCCAAAGCCGCCCTTAAACCGTTTCTGGAGCTATCACCGTTACTTGACGAATCGCTGCTGACTATCCTGTTAGGTGGAGCAGCGGTCGGCACCACCCTGTTGCTGGGGCGGCTGCTGTTCTTGTTATGGCAGCAAGCAGGGGACTCTGAGACGGCGGGTACAACAGGGATGTGGGGCGGGTGGAGCCTGCTGCTTCTGATGGTCGCCTTAGTGGGAATTTATCCGGGTCTGTTGACGCCGAACGCACCGACAGCAGCCGGAAAATGGTTCGATGCCCTCTGGCCGGTTACCGGCGGCGCCCTGATCAGCCTGCTGGGCTGGTACAGTCTGCGCAACCGCGGCGTCAATCTGCGGACAAAAGACGTGGATGTCCTGCTTGAAGCCCTACTGCGACCATTGGGAAAGATTGCAGCTGCCGTAAAACTGCCACCGGCACCACGGTTACCACGCGGCGCCCGCTGGCAGAACCTGCCCCTGCTGTTGCTGCTGCGGGATGCCGAGCAGCAGTTACGCCAGCTCAGGGTTGCCGGGGTGATGTTCATTCTGCTGTTATTGGCACTGCTGCTTTTGTAGGAAGTGATCAGTGATCACTGACGAGTGACAAAGGACAAGGAACAAAGGACAAAAAAAACGACCGATCTCGAAATATCGAGCCGGCCGCTTGTTAATCTGCCTGTATGGCGAAAACTATTTCACGTGACAACGGTTACAGCTGGTCTTGGCGGCAAAAGCGGTTTCGCCGTTGTGACAGAAGCCACACTGCTCACCGGCGTAAATTTTTTCCATGGTGATTTCCACTGATCGCTGTTTCATCTTGGGAAACAGGTCGGGGTTATGACAGTCACCACAACTGAAACCGGCTTCGGCGTGGATTTTTCCGGAAAACTCCACCGGACCCAGGGCGCTCCTATCATAGTTTAATGAACGGTTAGCGGGAACAGCAATGGCGGCGGTAACAGCACAGAGGGTGACGACACAAAGCAACAGCACGATCCTTTTCATGGGCATTATCCTTGTCAAAAAGTGGGAGTAATATGGTATACAACAAAAAGCTACTAAAGTCTGGCGAGAGTTTATACAAGCCCAATATTCAGGTCAACTACTGTAAAAAGCATTTGTTATTTTATTTCTACAGTAAAAATAGATACACTGTTTTACCTGTCACATGATGACAACAGGATCAACGCGAGGGGAAGGGTATCACATTGGAACATTTTATCGCCAGACAGCCGATTTTTGATACGCGGGGACGCGTCTTTGCTTACGAATTGCTGTTCCGTTCCGGGATGCACAACTATTTTGACAGTGACAATTTTGATCAGGCCTCGGCCAGTGTTATTGCCAACAGCAACCTGTTGTTCAGCCTCGGCGAAATGACCGGCAATACCAAGGCTTTTCTCAACTGCACGGAAAACGTGCTCCTCAAAGACCTGATGACGACCCTGCCGCGCCAGCAGGCAGTGGTTGAAATCCTTGAGAATGTCGAACCCACTCCGGCGATTATTGAGGCCTGCAAGCGTCTTAAGCAACTCGGCTATACCCTTGCCCTCGATGACTTTGTCTACCATCAGAATTTTGAGCCGCTGCTCGATCTTGCTGACATTGTCAAGGTTGACTTTCTCCTCAGCGATGTCCGGCAACAGGAAGAACTGGCCCGGCAACTGATCCCCCGCGGCATCAAGATGCTCGCTGAAAAGGTTGAAACCCATGAGGTGTTTGAACAGGCCAAAGCCATGGGATATCAGCTTTTTCAGGGCTACTTCTTTGCCAAGCCGGTGATTATTTCGCGCAAGGATATACCGACCAACAAAATTCAGTTCCTGCGCATCCTCAAAGACGTTCACGCTGAAGACGTCGATTTCAAAAAGCTCGCCATCACCATTCAGAGCGAAGTATCCCTGACCTACAAGCTGCTCAAGCTGATCAACTCAGCCGCCTTTGCCCTGCGCAACCGGGTGACCTCGGTACTGCAAGCGCTCTCCCTGCTGGGCCTGCGGGAGATCCGTTCGTGGGTTTCACTGCTGTCGATCTCCTCCATGGCCAACGATAAACCGGCGGAGTTGGTGGTCAGCTCATTGATCCGCGCCCGTCTGTGTGAACAATTGGCGCTGCCCAGTCGCATGGGCGACCGCAAATCTGATCTGTTTCTGATGGGACTGTTTTCCCTGCTCGATGTCATCATGTCGCGTCCTCTCGATGAAATTCTTCAAGAAATTACCGTTGAAGAGGATGTTTTTGCCGCCCTGACCGGTAACGACAACCCGTTAAGATCGATTCTCCTGCTCGTCATCGCCATGGAACAAGGAGACTGGGAAACCGTCTCACAAATGACAGCAAAGACCCAGATCGATGAACAAGTCCTGCCGAATGCCTATCTGGAGGCGGTTACCTGGGCGCAGGATATTTACAGCATGTAATCTACCGTCAACTGGCTGCCCATTCAGAAGCGGTATAGTGTCGATCCTGAAGTCCGGGATGGACACTAACGGGTAACAGGTTTGCGCCAACGCTCATTGACAGATCGGACCGAACGGGGTACAAAGAAAGTTTTTCAAGGAGTACACATGATCAAGAAGGTACCGACCGCTGGTGAGCACGCCCTGTCACGCTGCAGCAAGTGCAAAGAAGCTACCAACCACACCATTGTTGCCATGGTCGGCGACCGCGTCGCCCGGGTTGAGTGCAACGTCTGTGGCAGTGTCCATAACCATCGCGGCACAGCCGCTCCAAAGCCCCGCAGCACCTCCCCACGCACCCCGGCGCAACCGCGCAAAACCCGTGTCCAGACCCAGTGGGCAGACATGATGGCAGCGGCCGATCAAACCCGCGCCATCCCCTACAACATCAAAACCCGGGTAAAAACCGGAGATCTGATTGATCACCCCAGCTTCGGTATGGGCCAGATTCTCTCCACTACCCGCCCCAATAAAATGGAAATCATTTTTGAGCAGGGGGTCAAACTGCTGCTCTGTAACGTTGCCGACTGACATGACCAGCTCGCAGAATAAAGTCACCGGTATTCTTGTATCCCTGGCCGCCCTGGTGATTATCATCGCCGGTTTGAAAACCGCCCAAGCGGTACTGGTGCCTTTTCTGCTGGCTTTTTTCATCTCGATTATCTGTGCCGGTCCTTTCTACTGGCTCCGCCACCAGCGGGTTCCGGCAGCGCTCGCACTGTTAATTGTTATTGCCGTGGTCATGCTTGGCGGTCTGGCGGTATTAACCATTATCGGCACCTCCGTCAATGATTTTACCAGTCAACTGCCGATCTACGAGCAGAAGTTGCGCTCCCAGACCCTGACCCTTATCGACTGGTTCAACCGTTTCGGCATCAAAATATCGCGCCAGTTGCTGCTCGACCATTTCGATCCGGGCTCTATTATGCAATACGCCGGACGCATGTTATCGGCCGCGGGTGGGGTGTTGACCAACTCTTTTCTGATTCTGCTGACGGTCATTTTTATCCTCTTCGAAGCTGCGGGAATGCCCACCAAGCTGCGCGCTGCCCTGCCGGACGCCGACACCTCCCTGGCCTCTTATGAACGTTTTGTCCACGGGGTACGAAAATATCTGGTCATCAAAACCCTGGTCAGCCTGGTGACCGGCTTAGTGGTGACCGTTGGGCTGATGCTCATTGGCGTCGATTATGCCCTGCTCTGGGGCTTAATCGCTTTTCTGCTGAACTATGTTCCCAATATCGGCTCGATTATCGCTGCCATTCCGGCAGTGCTCCTGGCTCTGGTGCAACTCGGCCCGTTGCATGCGCTCTTCGTCGCCGGATTGTATCTGGCCATCAATGTGATGATGGGCAATGCTGTCGAACCACGGCTGATGGGAAAAAGCCTGGGACTATCAACCCTGGTGGTCTTTTTATCATTGGTGTTCTGGGGATGGGTGTTAGGCCCGGTCGGAATGCTGCTGTCAGTACCGTTGACGATGATCATGAAGATTGCTCTGGAGGTCAACCCCTCGACCCGCTGGCTGGCGATCATGCTTGGCTCCGATGCCTCTGCTGCGGCTGCGGCAAAAACTGCCACTGCCGAATCCGATCCGGCTTGACCTTTTACGATGATCTACCGCCCCTTTGGCCAGACCGGCACAAACCTTTCCATCGTCAGCTTCGGTGGCATGCGCTTCCCCGACCCGGGCAACATAGACGCCGGCGCCGAACTGGTACGCTATGCCTGGGACAAAGGTATCAACTATTTTGATACCGCTCCGCTCTACTGTGATAAACACAGTGAAAACATCTTCGGTCATGCCTTAAAAGACCTTCCGCGCGCCGGCTTTCATGTCGGCACCAAATGTTCAAGCCCTTGCGGCAGTGAGCTGCGGCGCAGCCTCGAGCAGAGCCTAGAGCTACTGCAACTGGATACCATCGACTTTTTTTACATCTGGTATCTGCTTGATCGTGATGACTGGCACAGACGCCTTGACCAGGGCGCTGTTGCAGCGGCACTCCGGGCAAAAGAGGAAGGACTGATCAAAAACCTGGTTTGTTCATCCCATATGAATGGTGATGACCTGGCCGAAGTCCTTACCAGCGGTTATTTTTCCGGGGTGCTGTTAGGTTACAACGCCATCAACTTCCCCTACCGCCAAGCGGCGGTTGAACATGCCGGCAACCAGGGGTTGGGGGTCATTACCATGAATCCCTTAGGCGGTGGCCTGATCCCGCGCAATCCGCAGCGTTTTTCTTTTCTACGGGAACGGCAGGATCAAAGCGTTGTCAGTGCTGCCTTGCGCTTTAATCTTTCCCATCCGAGCATCACCTCAGCATTGGTGGGCTTTACCTCAACCACGGAAATTGACGAAGCCGTAGCGGCGGTTGACAACTTTTCCCCTTGCACCATGGCAGAGCGTTTACGTATCGAAACCCAGCTTAACGAAAGCTTTAATGACCTCTGCACCGGATGCGGCTATTGCCTGCCCTGTCCGGTAGACATTCCCATCCCGAAATTTCTCGATGCCTACAACCAGCTGATTCTCAGTAAAGGCGACGGTAAAACCGTTAACGACCGCTTTCGCCTCCACTGGAACATCGACCGCCGACTGGCTGCCAATTGCACCCGTTGTGGTGCCTGTGAAGAGCGCTGCACCCAACATCTGCCGATTATCCAACGCTTAAATGAGCTGGCTGGCGATTCGCCCCAAGTTACTGATCAGAAAAAATAAACACAAATTCCCTGTTATTTATTGACAAGCAATCATCCAGATGAAATAATTAAAATTTACATATTATTTTAAATAAACGGAGCTTTTCCCTCCAGCGCCTCTGTAGCGAGGAAATCCAGAGTGAGACCTGATATTATTCCTACAATCTTGCTCCTGCTCTTGCTCCTGCTGCTTCCCAACCAGAGTCAGGCGCAGACCCTCTGCGCCTTTGAAATATTCCGACAACACACCGCCATTATCCTGCTGATTGATCCTGCGTCGGGGCAGATTGTCGACGCCAATGACGCCGCTGTCGCCTACTACGGTTATCCCTATGAGCAGTTGCTGGAGATGAATATCCAGCGGCTCAACAACCTAGATTCCGTAGAAACCGAGCAGGAAATCCGCCGCGCCGACCGGGAACAGCGTGATTACTTCGTTTTTCATCATCGCCTTGCCAATGGCGATATCCGCCCGGTTGAGGTCTATTCTTCTCCTCTGGTTGTTGACGGGCGCAGGCTGCTTGTATCCATCATTCATGATGCGGCAGACCGGCATGTTCTTGAAGAAAGCATCGTGCAAAGCGAATCCCGTTTGCGCTTTGCCGAACAGGTCGCTGAACTGGGTCACTGGGTTCTTGATCTCGAGAACAACAGCTACTGGTTTTCCGAAGGGGCTCTGGATTTGCTGGGGCTTGATGATCCGGAGCAACCGGTTGCAACGCTGCGGCAAATGATCCTGCCGGATGAACGAGCCAAGATGATCGAAGCCCACAACCGGCTTGTGCTGGAGGGTATTCCCTACAATGTTCTGTTACGTTTTGAGCGTCCCGACGGCCGGATTATCGATCTGAACTCCCAGGGGATTTACGATTCCCGGGAAAATCAAATTTTTGGGATTCTGCATGACATCACCGAGACCCGGGAAGCCATGCGACTGCTTTCATCGCGCACGGCCTTTTTCAATCGCCTCGCCGTCGGCACCGTTATTGTTCTGCTCGGTATTGTTAGCCTGCTGTATTATGCTGTGCGACGCAGTAAAAACGCCGAGGAAGCCTTAAAGGTGAGCAAAGCTCAGATGCAGGAAAACCTCGATATGACCGAACTCCTCCTCAACTCCACTGCTGAGGGGATTTACGGGGTTGATCGTCGGGGAATCTGCACCTTCTGCAACAGCGCCGCGCTGAAACTGCTGGGCTATCGTCACCAGGACGATCTGATCGATCGCAATATCCATGACAAAATCCACCACAGCCATGCCGATGGCAGCCCGTTCCCGGCCCAGGAATGTCCTCTTTTTACCCATTTCGAAGAACAGATCCACAGTGATGAAGAACTGTTCTGGAGGTCCGACGGCAGTGGCGTCCCGGTCGAATATCGCTCGTATCCACTGCAGCGTCAAGGTGTAAACATCGGAGCGGTTGTGACGTTCCTTGACATCAGTGAGCGCAAGGCCCAACAAGCGGCCCTACAAAAGAAAAATCAGGAGCTGGAAGATTTTGTCTACAGTGTTTCCCATGACCTGAAAAGCCCATTAGTAACAATCAAGTCCTTTTTAAGGATGCTGCAACAGGATCTTCAGGAACAAAAACCGGAGCAGGTTGATGAGGATCTGCGCTATATCAACGGTGCTGCCGATCGCATGGATAATCTTTTGGCCGGGCTGCTCCAACTTTCCCGTATCGGCCGGATCGAAAGTCCACCACAAACCTTCGATGTTGCCACACTGATCGAAGAGACCCTGGTCTCCCTGTCCGGTCATCTGCGGGAAAAACAGATCAACGTCCGGGTCGAGGACATCCCCTACCAGCTGTATGGCGACCCTGTGCGGCTCGGGCAGATCTGGCAGAACCTGATCGAGAATGCCGGCAAATATCTCGGGGAGCAGTCGCAACCGCAGATTGATATCGGGGTGAAAGATAAAAACGGAGATCCCACGTTTTTTGTGCGTGACAACGGCATCGGGATTGATCCGCAACATGCACAGCGGATATTTGCCCTGTTTGCCCAACTCGATCCCCAGAGTCCAGGCTGTGGGATCGGACTACCGATGATAAAAAAGATTGTTGAACTCTATCAGGGTAAGGTATGGTTCGAATCAGAGGGAAAAGATAAAGGCTGTTGCTTCTACTTCACCCTCCCCCGGGCACTCATACCCCACGAGGAGGAACGATGAACAAAGGCGAACCGATCGTTATACTGCTGGCCGAGGATGATCCTGCCCACGCCGAGATCATCCGGCGCACGCTGAAGTCCTCGCGCATTGCCAATCGCATGGAGCATGTCAATGACGGCCAGCAGGCCCTTGATTATCTCTACCAGCGTGAACGTTTCACCGACCCCGATCTCGCCCCACGCCCGGGACTGATCCTGCTGGATCTGCGCATGCCGCGCATTGATGGCCTTGATGTGCTGCGTCAGATCAAAAGCGATGCCGATCTGACCCGGATCCCGACGGTGATCCTGACAACCTCCGCAGCCGAAAGCGATATGGCCAAGGCCTACGAGGCCCATGCCAACAGTTACCTGGTTAAACCGGTTGATTTTAACAAATTTACCAGCATGATGGAGACTGTCGGCTATTACTGGCTGATGTGGAACTGCAATCCTTAAAAAACGCATTTACCAGTTTAAGTTCCGGGGCTTATGGCAAACGAAACTACACACATCCTGATTGTTGATGATGAACCGTCCCATAGCACCCTGATCCAACGGTCCCTGCTCGGTAGCAACGATGCGGCAACCGTGTCGATTGCGGCAAACCTGCAGGCCTGCCGCGGAGAAGTTGCCCGCCAACGCCCCGACATCATGCTTCTTGACCTGAACCTGCCGGATGGCTCCACCCTGGCCTTTCTTGAACAGATTGCCGCGACAGACACTTTCCCGGTGTTAATCATGACCTCTTCCGGCAGCGAGGCCCTGGCGGTCGAAACCCTCAAGGCAGGCGCCATCGACTATCTGGTAAAAAGCCCGCAAGCATTTGACGACATGCCACGTACCATCGAACGCTGCCTGCGTGAGTGGCGTCTTCAGCAGGAGCATCAGCACGCCATTCATGGCCTGCGGGAAAGTGAGCGCCGTTTTCGCACCCTGCTCCAGGACATTCGCTCGGTAGCGGTTCAGGGCTATCGTGTCGACGGCACCGTACACTACTGGAATCGCGCCTCCGAGGAGCTTTACGGCTATTCGGCAACTGAGGCGCTGGGCCGAAAGCTGTGTGAATTGATTATCCCCGCTGATATGACCGCTGAAGTGCGGCGAAACATAGATGAAATGAGTCAAAGCGGTGAGCCTGCCCCGTCGCAGGAATACCAGCTCAAGCGCAAGGACGGCTCTGAGGTGATGGTTTTTACCAGCCATGCTATCCTTGCGGAACCGGGCCGTGCTGCGGAATTTTACTGCATCGATATCGACATCACCGAGCGCAAAAAAAACGAGGAGCAACTCAATAAGCTCAGCCAGGTGGTTGAGCAGAGCCCGACCATGGTCATTATTACCGACCTGAACGGGGTGATTGAATACGTCAACCCGTTTTTTTCAAAGGTCACCGGTTACCCTGCCGGCGAAGTCATCGGCTCCAATTTTAAAACCTTCCAGCTCAACGGCATGACGGCAACAGAGTACCAGCAGCTCTGGCAACAGCTTGAATCCGGAGAAGACTGGCACGGAGAGATACACAACCAACGCAAAAACGGCAGCAACTTCTGGGAACGCGTCCTGATCTCTCCCCTGCGTGACCGACAGGGAAATATCTGCAACTATATCAGCATCAGAGAAGACATTAGCGCGCACAAGGTTTACGAACAACAACTCCAGCATCAGGCCACTCACGATGCCCTGACCGGTCTGGTCAACCGCTCATTACTTAAGGATCGCATCGACCAGGCTGTCCATCAATCGCAACGCAACAGCAGAGCTGCGGCCCTGTTACTGCTTGATCTGGACAGATTCAAGGTGATCAATGATACCCTTGGGCACAGCGTCGGTGACGAACTTCTCTGCGAGGTCGCATCCCGACTGACGAAAGCTGTGCGCGAAACCGATACCGTAGCGCGCCTGGGGGGTGACGAATTCGTTGTCCTGCTGACTGAGATTACCAGCCTCGACCGAGTGGCGATGATTGCCGAGAAAATTCTCACATGTCTGAACAAATCCTATTATCTTGCCGGGCAACAACTGTCTCTGTCGGCCAGTATCGGTATCAGTCTCTGCCCAAAAGACGCTAACGACAGCGACAATCTCATCCGCTTTGCTGATATCGCCATGTATCAGGCTAAAAAGAAAAAGGGCACCTTTGCCTTTTACGCGGCCGATATGAATCTTGACCTTCAGCACGCTTCAATAAAGGAACCGGGCCTATGACCGAATTGCGCAATTACAGCCGCATTCCCTTCCATACCACCGCAACGATCCTTTGGGCTCAAGAAAAATTCCCCTGTGAGCTGGTCGATCTCGCCTTGCGCGGCGCCCTGTTACAGACCAAGGATGAACTGCCGATTGAGACTGGCGCGCGCGCCAAGGTGGAAATTGAGCTAGCCAATTCGGAGCTGAAACTGACCTTTGGGGTCGAACTGATTCATTGCGAACAAAATCAGTACGGTTTCCTTTTTATCGACGCCGACGACGAGTCCTTAGCCCACCTGCGCCGCCTGCTGGAGCTTAATCTCGGCGATGGCGAACAGGTTGATCGCGAATTTATCCACTGGCTGCAGCACTCCGATCATTAGCCCGTCGGTTCTGTTAGAAACCAGCTTCGCGCCGCAGCAGCGCTACCCAGTCCTGCAGACGAGCTTCCGTCAACTCCGGCTGATTGGTTACATCGAGGGGCAAACCGAGAAAAAAATCACCTTCGCCCGCAGCTGAATGCTGGTAATCATAGCCTTCATCCGGCCATTTTCCGATAATCTCTGCTCCGGCCTGCAAGGCCACATCATGCAGCACCTTGATGGCGTCAACAAAGGCATCCGGATAACCGACCTGGTCACCAACCCCGAACAGGGCGACCTTTTTTCCGGAGAGTTGAGCATCCCGCAGACACTCCAGCGAGTCATTCCAATCATCCTGCAGACGATCCTGTTCGTCGCACCAGCTGGAAGACCCCAGAAGTAACAGGTCACAGGATTCAAAATCAGGGCGATTAACCTCTGCCACCGGATAAAGTTTTGCGGTGCTCAATAGCTCGGCCAGTCGCCGGGCGATTTCGGCGGTTTTACCGGTGCCGCTTCCGTAAAAAATTCCAACTTTCATTGACAGGCTCCTTTTTAAAAAAATTACCCCATCAGCGGGGACAATTTGCCACCGGACAGCGGGGACAGGTGGGATCATCTTTTAACACAACCCCCGGATGGACAATCCGCAAACTCACCGGTTCGCCAAGATTAAGAGTACAGTAAAATGGCGACAACACCTTGTACTCCTGGCCACGATATTCAACCTCATAGTAACAGTCGTGACCACGGAACTCACGCGTAATGATGCGCCCTTCCCCATGGGGGTCAGAAACCAGCTCCAGGTGTTCGGGACGCACTGAAACCCAGTGGCTACCCTGCTTGTTGACCGTGGTGGTCATGGTGCCCAGCGGTGTTTTAGCGACAGCGCCATCCAGTTCGGCCTTAACCAGATTGGTATGACCGAGAAACTCAGCAACCAGGGCATTGTCGGGTTGTTGATAAATCTGCTCCGGGGTATCCAGCTGACACAACCTCCCATCCGTCATTAACCCAACCTGATCGGCAAAACTCAAGGCCTCAGCCTGATCGTGGGTCACTAAAATGACGGTGACCCCGGCGTCCTTGATCAAGCGTCGCATTTCATTGCGGGTGGCGTTCCGCAATGCAGCATCCAGATTGGAAAAAGGTTCGTCCAGAAGCAGCAAATCAGGTTCCGATGCCAGGGTCCGGGCCAGCGCCACCCGCTGTTGCTGCCCCCCGGAAAGCTGATAAGGATAGCGTTGTTCAAGTCCCTGGAGGGCCATCAGTTCAATCCATTTACCCAGCCGTTCGGGGCGTTCCCGCGGTGCCACCCGCCGCATGCCAAACATGATATTTTCAGCCACCCGCATATGGGGGAACAAGGCGTAGTCCTGAAAAACAATGCCGATCTTGCGTTTCTGCGGCGGCACCCTGGTCACATCCTGACCATGCAGAAAAATCTGTCCCAGATCAGCGGTTTCAAAACCGGCGATCATCCGCAGGGTTGTCGTTTTGCCACACCCACTTGGGCCCAGAAGGGCAAGGATATCACCCTGATGCAGCACGAACGACAGATCATTAACAACCGGATCGCCACCACCGAAGCTTTTAGTCAATCCATTCACCCGGATCTGCTCCTGACGGTCACCAGCCGGTGACAATGGCGTCGGCACTATGGATTCTGATGGTGCCATTTTCATAAAGCCTTCTCTCGGCGCAGGATCATCCCGACTGATATGCCGGAAAAAAGAACAATCGCTGCAGCAAAGGGGGCTGCCTCGGCCAGCATCCCCTCAACGGTACGGGTAAAGACGGACACCGCCAGGGTATTAAAACCGGTCGGCGATAACAGCAAGGTAATCGGCAGTTCTTTCATACAGAACAGAAACACCAACACCAGTCCGGCAATCATTCCGCGCCGTAACCGCGGTAGCAGGACATGAAAAAAAGTGACGAGGGGACCATAGCCGAGAGACCAGGAAGCCTCTTCCAGGTTCGGTCGTGCCTGCAGAATGGCACTGCGGATCGGCCCCATGGCCAGCACCAGGGTCGCGATAGTCAAGGCAAAAACCAGCAGAACGATTGTCTGATAAAGGAAAAAAACGGTCTGCAGGGCAAAAAACACCATCGCCAAAGCCAGTGTCAACGGCGGCAGGGCATAGCCGACATATGCGGAACGTTCAATCCAGATAATCCCTGGGGACGGATAACGGGCCGCCAGATAACACAGAGGAAACGCCAAACCGACCGCCAGCAGGGAAGCCGGCAAGGCAGCGGAAGCCGAGGTAATAAAGGTCCAGGGAACCTGCATAAAGACACTGACATCCGGCGGTGCCAGTACCAGCCAATAAGCCAGCATCAGCAGCGGCATCAGCACCGATGTACCAAGAACCAGCAGCAAATAGAAGCCCGCCAACGGCATTGAACGCTTGAGAATCGTCGGCTTGGCCGGGCGGATCGCACCACTGCCGACACTGGAAAGGCGCCGACGGCGCAGGACAAATATCTCCATAACAACAAACGACAGGGCTAGCCCCAACAGCATGATCGATAGCCAGGCAGCATAAACACGATCAAAGGCCCCGGCGTACTGATTATAGATCGCATAACTGAAGGCTTCATAGCGCATTAGAGCGATAGCACCGAAGTCTCCCATCACGTAGAGACCAACGACCAGATATCCTGCCAAAAGGCTCGGCAGCAGATGGGGAAAAACCACTTTGAGCAGGATCTGGTTATTGGAATAGCCGAGACTTTGGGCGCTCTCCTCCAGGCTGCTGTCAAGCCCCAGCAGCGCCGAACGCAGGTTAAGAAACAGGTACGGATAGGTATAGAGCGCCAGAGCAATCACCGCACCCCAGTAGCCCTGGATATTCGGGATATTCAGGTCAAACAACCGGGCCGCAACCCCGTAACGTCCACCGATACCCAACAACGCGTAGGCCATAACATATCCGGGAATCGCCAGCGGAACAACGGCCAGCACGGTCACCAACCGGCGTAAAGGAAAGGTGGTGCGGGTCACCAGCCAGGCCAGCGGTAGCGCCAGAAAGGTCCCCAATGCCAGCACCCCACCGGTCAGCAGCAGGGTATTGATCAGTAGGTCGAGATTTCTGCTGTTGAAAACCAACGCACTCACCTGCTGTCGATCCGCCTGCAGGGCACGGCTGAACAGATAGACCAGCGGTATCAGCATGGCAAAGGCCACCATCAGTGCCGGCAACAGCAAGCTTAAGGGGGGCTTGCGCCCGGATCCGAACAACCATTTACGCATATTTGCAACCTGTAAGGTCAGACATAACCACAGTATACCCTGAACACAAAAGACCAGGACACCCCCCTCCCGGCGGATGTCCTGGTTGATATTTCCGTTAAATCTGTAAGGTTAAAAAATCAGAGCAGCCCGGCTTGCCGTAGCAGATCAAGGGTGCCTTTCAAATCTGCCAACTGATCAAGATTGATCTTCGGCGCTGCCTGCAAAACCACTTTGGTATCAGTCAGGTCCGGATTACTGATAACGTTGGAAGTCACAGCATATTCGTTTACGTTGGAGGTAAAATACTGCTGCGCGGCAGGGCTGAGCAGAAAAGTGACTAGCCGAACGGCTGCGTCCTGGTTCTTGCTCGATTTCAATATGGCAATACCGGCAACGTTGACCAGATTACCAACATCTCCCTCGGCGAAAAAAGTTTGGGCAACGGGATAATCCTTATCCGTCGCCTTGAAGCGCGGCAAGTAGTAATTATTAACCAGAGCAAAATCAGCTTCGCCGTCAGCAATGCCGGCGACAGAGGTAGTGTTATTTCGGAAGGTTTTCAAATTATTAGCGGCGACCCCCTTCAACCAGGACAGGGTTTTATCGTCACCGTGTTGCACCCGCATGGCCGTCACAAAGGCCTGAAAACTGCCGTTGGTTGGAGGTAAAGCCACCCGCCCTCGGTATTTTTCAGCGGTCAGATCAAACACCGATTGCGGCAGGTCGTCGGCCCTAACCCGCTCGGTCGAATAGGCGATCACTCGAGCCCGCCCACTGGTAGCCACCCATTGACCGGTGGTACTGGTATAGATATCAGGAAGGTCGGCATATACCTCACGCGGTAACCTTGCCAACATGTCGGCATTGGCCAGGGCACCCATGGCACCGGCATCCTGTCCCCAGAACAGATCAGCCGGTGAGCGCTCCCCCTCTTCCTGAATCAGCACCGCCAGCTGAGCGGTATCTCCATAGCGCACATTCACTTTGATACCGGTATCTCTCTGAAACTGCTCGATAATCGGCTTGACAAAACTTTCACCCCGACCGGAATAAATGGTCAGTTCCGCAGCTTGGGCCATTCCCGTCAACACCACCAGACAAACGGAAACAACAGA